>CAVTLU010000028.1:0-57653 GCA_963735545.1 uncultured Acidobacteriaceae bacterium | reverse complement strand
ACGCTAGAGCTGGTTGTCCGGCTCCGGGTCATATCTTTTGGCCGATACGCCCATCCAGCATCTGGTCTCCCACTCGCATGGCGTTGGCCATGATGGTCAGCGCCGGATTTGCGGCTGCGCTCGAGGAGAGAAGCTGCGTCCATGCAAATGTAGAGGTTATCCACCTATCGTCACATCCAGCACGAGTCTTGGGATCGTGCCCAAACCGAACTGTACCGTTCTGATGAGCCACGCCCGCCAGTCACCCCGGCATAGGATCCGCGGAGAACAGTCCCTGGTGGCACTCATGCCGTGCGTCTCGCAGTTGGTCTGCTTCATGGCTTGCTTTAACTTCCGCCTGCAGCCGTTCGTGCGCTTCGATGTTGTTCGGCGTATATGTGGAGAATGATCTCGCCATTGCGATCCACAGCGGCTGTGGATCGCAATGGCAAGATCGTTCTCACATATACGCCGAACAACATCGAAGCGCACGAACGGCTGCAGGCGAAGTTAAAGCAAGCCATGAAGCAGACCAACTGCGAGATGCACGGGCATGAGTGCCACCAGGGACTGTTCTCGCGGAATCTGTATGCCGGGGTGAGAATTCCGCTGGCGGGCGTGGCACATCAGAACGGTACAGTTCGGTTTGGGCACGATCCCAAGACTTCGGTGCTGGATGTGAATTGCAAAGCCCACGACGTGGATAACCTCTACGTTGTGGACGGCAGCTTCTTCCCCTCGAGCGCAGCGGTGAATCCGGCGCTGACCATCATGGCGAACGCGCTGCGCGTGGGAGACCAGATGCTGGATCGCCTGGGCGTATCGCAAAAAGATATGAGCCGCAGCGGACAACCAGCGCTAGCGTCAGCGTAGTAGCGTCGGCGTCCGCGCCCTCCGCAAGGGTGAAGGATTATTGCGAGTAGAACCACAATTGCCTATATCACGTGCCGGCGGGACGCCGGCGCTACGGTCGAGAGCATTCTCATGCACACAATGCAACATCGCCGCAATCATCTCCTGAAGACCCTCCTCTTTGCCCTACTGATTCTTTCGGCATCGCAATTGCTTGCCCAGCACCCCGCGTTGGTAACCGGCGTTGACGCCGTCTCCATCACCGTCTCCGACATGGACCGCGCCGTCGATTTCTACTCCAAGGTGCTCACCTTCGAAAAGGTCTCCGACGCCGAAGTAGCCAGCGACGACTTCGAACATCTGGAAGGCGTGTTCGGCCTGCGCATGCGAGTCGTACGAATGAAGCTCGGGCGACGAGTCCATCGAACTCACCGAATATCTGGCGCCCAAGGGCAGGCCGATCCCGGTCGATTCGCGCAGCAACGACCGCTGGTTCCAGCACATCGCGATCATCGTCAGCGACATGGATAAGGCCTATGCCCGGCTGCGCCAATACAAAGTTGAGCACGCCTCGTCGGGCCCACAGCGTTTGCCGGACTGGAACAAGAACGCGGCCGGTATTTCTGCCTTCTATTTCAAAGACCCGGACGAGCATCCGGTCGAGGTGCTCCAGTTCCCTCCCGATAAAGGCGCCGAAAAATGGCACCGTCCGAGCGACAAATTATTCTTGGGAATTGACCATACGGCAATAGTGGTGTGGGACACTGACGCCAGCCTGAAGTTCTATCGCGACGTACTGGGGATGCATGTGGCCGGAGCCAGCGAAAACTACGGCACCGAGCAGGAGCACCTGAATAATGTCTTTGGCGCGCGCCTGCGCATCACCGCGCTGCGCGCTGAGAGCGGGCCGGGGATCGAACTACTGGAATACCTGGCGCCGCGCGATGGACGTCCTTTCCCTGCCGATGAGCACGCCAACGACATCGTCCACCGGCAGACTGTCCTGGTTACCACCGATGCGGATGGCGGGGCGCGCGCGCTTCGAGAATCGAAGGCCAATTTTGTTTCTTCTGGCGTGGTTGCGAATCAAAATGCACAGTTCGGGTTCAGGAAAGCGTTTGTGGTGCGGGACCCGGATGGGCATGCAGTAGAGGTAGAGGAGAAGTAGGGCGGGATTTCAGGGCAGCCGTAGAGTTAGCATGTGGAGTAAACGCAAGGGCCCTGTGAGTCCGAGCGGAGCGAGGAATCCCGAGGGCCGGCAGTCCACTCGCGGTAGGGATGCTTCGACTCCGCAGAAGCTCGGCTCCGCCGCGCTTCTGCTCCGCTCAGCATGACAACATTTAGAAGGAGTCGCTATGACACAGGAAGAGCTCAGACTGTCAGAATCCGGTTCGCGCAAGAAGCACTGGAAGCGCTGGGGCCCCTATCTCAGCGAGCGTGCCTGGGGCACGGTTCGCGAAGACTACAGCCCCTACGGAAATGCCTGGGAATACTTTTCGCACGACCAGGCCCGCTCCCGCGCCTATCGCTGGAACGAAGACGGTCTGGCCGGCATCTGCGACCGCAGACAGTTGGAATGCTTTGCCCTGGCTCTGTGGAACGAGCGTGATCCCATCCTCAAAGAGCGCATCTTCGGTCTCACCGGCAACGAAGGCAATCACGGCGAGGACGTGAAGGAATATTACTTCTACCTCGACAGCACGCCGACCCACTCCTACATGAAGTATCTGTACAAATATCCGCAGGCCGAGTTTCCCTACGGAAAGTTGGTGGAGGAGAATCGCCGGCGCAATAAGAACCAGCCCGAGTACGAACTGCTCGATACCGGCGTCTTCGACGACAACCGCTACTTCGACGTATTCGTCGAGTACGCCAAGGCGGATACGCGAAGACATCCTGATCAAGATCTCGGTCAGCAACCGCGGACCGGAAGCGGCCAATATTCACCTGCTGCCGACGGTCTGGTTCCGCAACATCTGGTCATGGGGAGGAACCCATCCGCGGCCCCAGATGCGCCAGGCCAATGGCGCTCCGAACCCGACGATCGAGCTGAACTATTCGCGGCATGACAACCGCTGGCTGCATTGCGAAGGCTCTCCCGAATTGCTGTTCACCGAGAACGAGACAAACTTGCGCCGCCTCTACGGAGTAGAGAACCGCACTCCCTATGTGAAGGACGGCATCAACGACTACGTGGTGCATGGCGCCAAGGATGCAGTCAATCCCGAACACATCGGAACCAAAGCTGCCGCTCACTACAAGCTCACCGTCGGCGCGGGCAAGACCGAAGTTATCCGCCTGCGCTTGACCAATGCCGAAAGCAAGGGCAAGTCGCCGTTCGACGGATTTGACCGCGCCTTTGCGCAACGCCAGACCGAAGCTGATGAGTTCTACGCCACGGTCATCCCGCAAGACCTCTCGAGCGATGCGCAAAATGTGATGCGCCAGGGCTTCGCCGGCATGTTGTGGTCGAAGCAGTTTTATCACTACGTGGTCAAAGACTGGCTGCATGGAGATCCGGGAAATCCGCCTCCGCCTTCCGAGCGCAAGCACGGCCGCAATCACGAGTGGAATCATCTCTACAACGCCGACGTGATTTCCATGCCCGACAAATGGGAGTATCCGTGGTACGCGGCGTGGGACCTGGCGTTCCACTGCATTCCGCTGGCGCTGGTGGATTCGGAGTTCGCCAAGGAGCAACTCACGCTCATGCTGCGCGAGTGGTACATGCACCCCAACGGGCAGATTCCCGCTTACGAGTGGGCGTTCGGCGACGTGAATCCTCCGGTGCACGCCTGGGCCGCGTGGCGGGTCTACAAGATCGACAAGAAGCGCAACGGCAAGGGCGATCGCGCCTTTCTGCAGCGCGTCTTCCACAAGCTGATGCTGAACTTCACCTGGTGGGTCAATCGCAAGGACGCCGACGGAATGAACATCTTCCAGGGCGGATTCCTTGGCCTGGACAACATCGGCGTATTCGACCGCAGCGCTCCGCTGCCTACCGGCGGCTACATCGAGCAATCCGACGGCACCAGCTGGATGGCGATGTACACGCTGAATCTGCTGGCGATCGCGATGGAGCTCGCCAAAGAAGATCCCAGCTACGAAGACGTGGCCAGCAAGTTCTGGGAGCACTTCATCTACATCGCTCACGCCATGAGCCATCGCGGCAACGACGGCATGGGCCTGTGGAACGAAGAAGACGGTTTCTTCTACGACGTGCTTCGGCTGCCGGATGGTTCGAAACTTCCCATGAAGATTCGCTCCATGGTGGGCCTGATTCCGCTGTTCGCGGTGGAGACGCTGGAGCCCGAAATACTCAACAAACTGCCGGGCTTCAAGCGGCGGCTGGACTGGTTCATCGAGAACCGTCCCGACCTCACCGAGAACGTGGCCTGCATGGACGAACCGGGGCGAGGCGAGCGCCGCTTGCTGTCGATTGCCGACGCGGATCAACTGCGCCGCATTTTGAAATTCATGCTCGACGAGCGCGAGTTCCTGTCGCCCTATGGCATTCGCGCCTTGTCGCAGATTCATCGCGACCATCCCTACAAGCTTTCGGTTCACGGCATGGAGCATCGCGTCGACTACGAGCCGGGAGAATCCTCCACCGGCCTGTTCGGCGGAAACTCCAACTGGCGCGGGCCGATCTGGTTTCCGATGAATTACCTGCTGGTCGAGTCGCTGCAGAAGTTTCATCACTACTATGGCGACGATTTCAAGGTGGAGTTTCCCACCGGCTCCGGAAAGATGATGACGCTGTGGGAGGTGGCCGGCGAGCTCTCGCGCCGCATGACCAGCATCTTCCTGCAGGACGAACGGAGGCCGCAGGCCGGTATTCGGCGGCCTCGAGAAGTTCCAGACCGATCCGCACTGGCGCGACCTGGTGCTCTTCCACGAATACTTCCACGGCGACTCCGGCGCCGGTGTGGGCGCGAGCCATCAGACCGGATGGACCGGCGTGGTGACCAAGTTAATGCAACAGAGCGGCGAGTCGAGCAAAAGCGAGAAGCGCGAACCCGCCGTGGCCCAGGTGGCTGCCGACTAGATGTCCCTTCGTGTGGAGCGCTTCGTACTCTTCGCGCGCGGAAACGAAGGCGCTCCGCAAGCCACGATAGTACACGAAGGAACAATTCGTTCTATAAGGAGAAGCAACATGAAAGCCATCAGCGTATTTCCCGGCAAACCCGATAGCGTGCACCTGGCCGACGTGCCCAAGCCCGCGCTCGATCAAGTTCCCAACGGCCGCGGCGTTCTAGTGAAGGTTCTGCGCGTCGGCGTGGACGGCACCGACAAAGAAATCAACGCCGCCGAGTACGGCGCCGCGCCCCCGGGATTCGACTATCTGGTCATCGGCCACGAAGGCTTCGGCCAGGTCGAAGCCGTCGGCCCGAATGTCACCGAACTGAAGGCGGGCGACTACGTCGTCGCCACCGTCCGCCGTCCCGGTAAGAGCATTTACGACCTGATTGGCACCAACGACATGACCACCGACGACACGTACTACGAGCGCGGCATCAACCTGCGCCACGGCTATCTCACCGAGTACTACGTCGATGACGCCGAATTCATCGTCAAGGTTCCCAAGGGCCTCAAGCATGTGGGCGTGCTGCTCGAGCCGACCACCGTGGTCGAGAAAGGCATCTACCAGGCGTACGAGATCCAGCGCCGCCTGAAGGTCTGGAAGCCGCGCAAAGCCGCCGTCATGGGCGCCGGCACCATCGGCCTGCTGGCCACGCTGGTGCTGCGTCTGCGCGGCCTGGAAGTCACCACCTTTGGCCGCACCGCTCCGCCGTACCTGAATGCCAGTCTGCTGGAGGAAATCGGCGCGCGCTATATCTCAACCAAGGAGACTTCCTTGATGGATGCGGCCAAGGAGTTCGGCCCCTTCGATCTGATCTTCGAAGGCACCGGAAACTCCGGCGTGGTATTCGACAGCATGCAGGCGCTGGGAAAGAACGGCGTGCTGGTGCTGGCCAGCGTCACCGGCGGCGACAAGATGATCTCGATCCCAGCCGACCGCATCAACCTGGAGTTCGTCCTGGGCAACAAGGTCATGGTCGGCACCGTCAACGCCAATCGTGAGTACTTCGAAATCGGCGTGGGAGACCTGTCCCAGGCGGAGTTGGAGTATCCCGGTTGGCTCACCAAGCTGCTGACCGATCCGGTCAAAGGCCTGGAGAACTACGCCGAGCTTTTCCAGAAGCTGACCACGCCCAACGGCGCGATCAAAGTCTTCTGCGAAGTGGCGTAAAGCTGCGATGTGGGGCGGGCGCCCTCGCCCGCCCAGCCCGCTCCACCGGCCTCGCTCAGGACCCGAGCAGCGAGCGCCAGCGAGCTGGAGGCTTGCCGGACATAGGCCCCGGGTCACGGTTCTTTCCTTCGCTCGCGGGCGAAGGCGCCGCCACGTGAGTTGACGAAAGGCCTCCCCCGCGAATCAATCTTGTCACTTTCTGTGCAAAACTGCGTCTCACCAAAGGAAGATAATGGTGCCGATCGCTAAGCGCACCTGGTAAACGAGATGGAGTAAAGGAGCAGCCATGATTCAGTTCAACCAAGAGATATTGGGCGATCTCGGATCGTCACTCAGCCGCGAGTGGCTGGAAACTAACGGCCTCGGCGGGTTCTCTTCCTCAACCGTCGTCGGTCTGAATACTCGCCGTTATCACGGACTGCTGGTCGCTGCCACCAAGCCGCCCGTCGGGCGCATGGTCCTTCTATCCAAGCTGGAAGAAGTTCTGCTGATCGACGGAAAACCCTTCGAGCTTTCCGCGAACCGCTATCCTGGCGCGGTTCATCCGCAGGGGTTTCGCTATCTAACAAGTTTTCGGCTCGATCCATTCCCTGTGTTTACCTACGAAGTCGAGGGCATCGAAATTGAGAAATCTGTTTTCATGGTTCAGGGTGAGAACACTGTGGTCGCGCAGTACACGCTTACGAAGAATCGGCCAGAAGCGCCGCAGAGTTTGCAGCTCGAACTCCGGCCTCTGATTGCCTTCCGTGATTACCACAGCACCACGCACCGGAACGGCAGCCTGAATTCTGAAGTTGAAGAGTCCGCCGGGTTGGCGGCAGTCACCCCTTATCAAGGAGTGCCGACGCTCTATTTCGCGCACAATGCATCAGCGTTGGAGAGAACCGGCGACTGGTATCGCAACTTCGAATACGACATCGAGCGCGAACGCGGCCTGGATTTTCAGGAAGACCTCTTCAATCCCATGATGCTGCGCTTCGATCTGAACGCGGGACCAGCAACAGTCATCGCCTCGACCGAAAAGCACGATGCGGCGCAGGCAGCCGTATACCGGAAGACAGAAATCGCGCGCCGCCAGCACGCCGCCGTGACTTCACCGGTGGCGGACGAATTCGCCCAAGCGCTAGCCTCCGCTGCCGACCAGTACATTGTTTCCCGCGGAGATCAGAAGACAGTCATCGCCGGTTACCACTGGTTCAGTGATTGGGGACGCGACACCATGATCGCGCTGCCCGGCCTCACTCTGCCTACGGGCAAGCACGACGTGGCGCGCAGCATTCTTCGCACCTTCGCCAAGCACGTGGATCAGGGCATGTTGCCGAACCGCTTTCCGGATGCCGGCGAAACGCCGGAATACAACACCGTCGATGCGACTCTGTGGTTCTTCGAGGCGGCGCGCGCTTACCTCGCATACACTGGCGACTCCGAGTTCGTGCGTACCGAGCTCTATCCTGTGTTCAACGAAATCATTGCGTGGCACGCTCGCGGTACGCGTTACGGCATCAAAGTCGATCCCAGCGGGCTGCTGGCTTCGGGCGAGGCCGGAGTGCAGCTTACCTGGATGGACGCCAAAGTCGGCGACTGGGTGGTGACTCCGCGGCGCGGCAAGCCTGTGGAGATTCAGGCGCTGTGGTACAACGCACTCTGCATCATGGACGACTTTGCCGGCCAGTTCGGCGACGAAGCGGGCCAGAAGCGTTATCGCAACATGGCTGCAGTCGCGAGTTGGGCATTCAACCGCCTGTTCTGGAACGAAAAAACCGGCTGTCTGTACGACGTGGTCAACGGCGGGCCGCCCGATTCTTCGATCCGGCCTAACCAGATTTTCGCCGTCAGCCTGCCGCACAGCATGCTTTCGCCGGAGCGGGCCCGCAGCGTAATCGAGAAAGTGCATCAACATCTGCTTACGCCATACGGATTGCGCAGCCTGGCGCCAAGCGATCCGCAGTATCGCGGACGCTATGCCGGCAACCCCACCTGCCGCGACGGCGCCTACCATCAGGGCACAGTGTGGCCGTGGCTGATTGGGCCGTTCATCACTGCGTATGTGAAAATTTTCGGCAACAACGACCGCGCCCGCCGCCAGGCTGCGGAGTGGCTGGCCCCGCTGCAAGCGCATCTTTCGGAGGCGGGGTTGGGTCAGATCTCCGAAATCTACGACGGCGACGCGCCTCACCATCCCTGCGGTTGCATGGCACAGGCCTGGAGCGTAGCCGAAGTGCTGCGAGTATATGTGGAGGACGTCAAGGGCATTCGCCCAGCGGCGCAGACGCAGAGCCAAGCAGCTCCGGCCGCGCCGCTGCCAATCAAAGACAGAAGCACAGTGGCGACGGTAACCCCGCAGCAAGTGCTCGCCAAAACCGGCACAAACGCGTAGCGTGTAGCGCCGACGTCTCGCCGGCGTCTAAGGAGGCGCGGAAGGACCGCATTTAACGCACACGAAATGCCATGATCCACGCAAGACCAGGTTTCTCAGCAACGCAAGGTCCTTCCACTTCGCAAGATCATTCGCTTCGCTCTGATCTTGCTCCGGTCGGGATGACAGTTTTGAGAAGGTCGGCGCGAAAAGCCCAGCCCTGATCGCATAGAGCGCGATTGGGATGGGGCGCCTTCTAGGTTCTACCCGTGATCTTTATGCCTGACCTTGGGCTCGGCCTTTGGCTGCGCTTTCCTCCACCGCCTTGGTGGTAGGCATCGGTCTCATTCTTGGTTCTTTCAGCGAGTATTTGAACAGGCAGTAGAGGGCGCGGAAGCCATCCTTCCAGCCGATTTTCTTGCCCTCTTCGTAAGTACGGCCCCAGTAACTGATGCCGACTTCATAAATGCGCAGGTGGCGGCGGGCTACTTTGACGGTGATTTCGGGCTCGAAGCCGAAGCGGTTTTCCTCAATCGGAATCGACTGCAGCACCTCGCGGCGGAAGACTTTGTAGCAGGTCTCCATATCGGAAAGGTTGACGTTGGTAAGGCAGTTGGATAGCAAAGTGAGCAAAGAGTTGCCGACGGAGTGCCAGAAATAGAGCACACGGTGAGGAGCGCCGCCCAGGAAGCGCGAGCCGAACACCACATCGGCCTTGCCCTGGAGCAGCGGCTCGACCAGCAGCGGATATTCGGCTGGGTCGTATTCCAGGTCGGCGTCCTGCACTACGATGAAATCGCCGATCGCCTCCTGGAAACCACGCCGCAAAGCCGCGCCCTTGCCCATGTTCTTCGGCTGCAGCAGTACACGGATCTGTGAGTGGCGCTCTTGCAACTCAGCAAGGATTTCGCGCGAACCGTCGGTGGAGTAGTCATCGACGCAGACGAGATCGATCGACAGCGGCGAAGCCAGCACCTTCCCGATGACCTCCCGCAAGGTGGCGCGTTCGTTGTACACCGGCATTACCACGGAGAGTTTCATAGAATCGTTCTCGCTTCCTGCTTCGCCACCCGGTAGATTTTCAGGTCGGGTTCCTGGTAAACAACCTGGAACAGGTCTCCATGGGCTGCCAACAAAGGGTCCCAACAAGCCTCGTCATCGGGTAGGTAGTAGGGCGGATTATGTTTGATCACGACGACATAGTCCACCTGGTGCTGGACAATTCCCTGCAGCAGGATTTCTCGATTGGAAGTGGGAGCAAACCAAACCAACTTTCGATCCGCGTAGTGGTAGACGATGGGAAGATGCCTGGCCATGACGATCGAGTCCGGCGCGGTGTTGGCGCGAATCCACAAGGCAGCATCAATCTCCCGGGTGGTGCGCTCGCCGAGTTGTTCTGCGGCTTGGGCCACCGGCATGCCAGCGATGGAAAGATTCTCGCGGGCGATGCCAATTTGTTTCACGGCGCCGACGACGACCAGGAACGTAACCGTGCCCCAGAGGGCATAGCGAGCCAGCGCCAGGTTTAGTTCGCGGGAGCTATCGTGTTCCTCGTTGCCGGCCAAAATTGCCGGTATTCTGCCGGAATAGGCGATTCCCGCAGCCACCATGGCGGAGAACGCGTAGAGCGGGATCAGCAGTTCGTCTGGCAGATCTCCCAATCCCTTGGCCCAGTTGGTGACGACCCAGTGCGCGCCGGAAATGGAAAGAATCGTCGCCCCCACACACCAAACCGCACCGGTCAAACGGGGCCGGGCTCGAATCAGGGCAACTGCGGCCCGTAGTCCCTGCCAAACGTAATAACAGGCGAGCGGCGCAATCGGCAGGAAGAATCTGGCTTCCAACTTCCACGGCCACGCCAGATAAATAAACTCGTAGCCCATGAAATACCACTCGAGTACCCCGCGTCCCCCGTTTTCCCGGAGCGAATAGCCCAGGCCAATAAGAATGAGCAGAACCGGGGCGATCACGATTGCCACTTTCGCCAGGTTAACTCCGTGGCGCAACACCAACTGAGCCAACATATCCGAGTGGGCAAGGGCGTTGTTGGCAAACCTGGCGGGAATGTCGCTCAGTGTGGCCATTCCGAGTTCCGGATGCTCCCCGACTTTGACCTTGAGTTGTTGGAGATAAGGGGCGGGATAGCCGGGTAAAGGCCAATCCGGGGCAGCAGGCTTACGGTGCATCCATAGGCCCTGGACCAGGATTCCTAGAAGGATTGCCGGCAGAAACGCCCGCAACCGGGACCAAGCGAGAGGCCTATCCTTGAAGGCTGTTATGGCGACTACTGCGACGACGGCTCCTACCAACGCGATGGCGGCTGAAGCCATGACCACCGAGAGTGCAACCGCGAGGGCGAATCCCGTGCTCCAAGCTACCTTCGCGAACTGAGTGCGGGCCTTTTCCCTCTCATCGTTGGCGATCAAGGCCGCCATGGACGTCACCAGATACGGGTAGCACGGATAAATTAAGCGAGTGGCCCACATGAAGTAGACCGGCGACGAAATCAGCAGAATACAAATTGCCCCTGCCAAGAGCCGTGATCCGCGCCGCCGCAGGACTTCATAGGTCAGGAGAAACCCGAGTATCTCCAGGAAGGCCATGGCGCGCTGCAAGACGGCGTGGTTGTTGCCGAATACCGCGAGAAGAGGTGCAAGGACCAGTGTCAGCCCCGGCGGCTGATTGGTTTCCGGGCGCCCATTGATGCCGTAGTATCCGTGCTGCAGAAGGGAGTGAGCGCAGTCAGCGTAGAAAACGTCTTCCCCGAGGAAATCAGACGAGCGTTCGCAGTAAACAAACGCAGCCAGGCCAAACACCAGGATCATCACGTAAGCGACGGCGTCGATCGTCGGCCAAGGCAGACGAAACCGCTGTGTGGCTCCACTCAGACCTGCGGGTGCGACGGGTAGTCGTGCCCGCCCCACTGCAACTTGAGGCGACATCTAGCTCTCCCATTGGTTCGTGGGACCCAGACATTCGTGATCGCACAGCCCGTGGCAGTTTCGCGCCGAGAGGATTGGACTACTTCCTCACCGTTTGCTGCACCGATCGGGAACTCACGCCTGTATCAAAGGTTCCAGTTTCTTCCCCAAGCGACTAAAGTATAGCGTCGAAATGCTGATTTCATGCACGTCCGGAGTTACTTCGGTAAGGAGGTCACGAAGCGTGTCGACGAGGTAGAGCGCTGCTGCGCTGCCAGAAATGTGGAGCCTTCGGTCTTGCGTTATGCCTGAGCCCGGCCGGAATGTATATGGTTACACGGTCCAGAACGGCTCTGGCTCCGCGACAAATTCGATGGGAACTTCGGGAATGAACCCCTTCAGCCATTCTGCGCAATATTTCATCCCCGCCTGCTCGGAAACTACATGGCCGAGGAGAATCAAGGCTTTCTTTTGTCCGGACGTGATCATGTCCTGAGCATATTCGACGACTTCCCACTCACGGGTTTCGCCGACGATGAGCACCTCGATATCTGGCCTCGCCAGCAGCGGGATGCCGGGAAACTGGCTGACGTATCCCCAACTGGCGATGGCGCGAGTAATAGGCAAGTGAGGATCGCCAACTATGCGCATGGTGCGGATGTGTAAGCGCGATTTGATGTACTTCGCAAAATGTGCGAGAGGCTGGGCGGGAAACGAAAACAGGCGAGGATTTTGTGGGTCAGCGTTCTTTTCCCAGCCCAGTTCGCGAGCCATGCCGGTTGCAATCCCGTCGGGATGGTGGCCGTGCCAATGGTCATGGAAATGGAACGAAACCATGTTGTTCTTGCGGATGAAATCCAGCTTGTACAGATAGGTCGGATCGTTCTTGAGTTCGTCGATGGTGTCCTGGTGCGAGTAGAACGTGGGCTCGTGGGTGATGACCATATTCTTTCCCGCGGCCGCGGCGCGCTGCATTACGTCGAGCGTTGCCATCATGGTGGTCGCGATTCCGTGGACGGGAGTGTCAGCGCTGCCGGCGATGATGCCATCGACCGTCTTCTCACGCCACGGAATGCCCACATTGCTCTTGATTCGATCGATGACCTGCCCGGCGGTCAGTTCAGCCTTGGCAGCCTGTGCCGCGGCGATACTGGCAGCCAGGCCGACTCCTCCAAGAACAAAGCTGCGGCGCGAGACAGAGTGGTGGTCCATGGGGTCTTCCCTCCGTATTGGGTATTTAGCAGGGAAAGTTGATCATGCAGCGGCTGGGTGAAAACGCTTCACCGCGAAAATAGTAAGCACCACGAAAATGGCCATTACCACCAACTGCGAAACCAAGAATGGCGGCTCGGATTGCTTGGGAGCCATCGCATGCAAGAACGGCACCTTCTCAAACAACTGCACCACCAGGACAAACACATTCAGATACAGAGCAAGCGTGGCGGTAACCACGTAAATCCAGCGCCACGAGCCCGCCATATGAAGAGCGTACCGCGCGAGGATGGCAATGGCCAGCATGACCAGCGATATGATGCCGACCTTATGCGATGGCAACAGGTGATCGAACGGGAAGCCGAAGCCGGTCACGCTGGTCAAGACGGTGGTGACAAGAAAGAGCGCAGTCAAACCATCCATGCGGCTTGCCGCGAGCAGGCCACACAAAACGATGAGCCCCGAGATGATGCCGACCAGACTTATGAGTACGTGTAGCAAGGTATATGTCTCTGTTGTCATGCCTATGATCATGGTAGTGCTCCTTTCAGGCCCAAGATCATACGTGGCGACGGCGGAAATATCTAGCGCTTCGGATAGGAGTCGAGCAGACCAGATTCCAAGTCCTCGGCGGCTTGAACGATGTTCTCTGCCTTCCCTAAATCGCACCAATAATACTCATCGGCCCGAAAGGCCAGAATTCTTTCCGCCGCCGACAAGCGCAAGTAGGAGGTGATGATGGAGAAAACGCCTTCTTCGCTCAGCATGCCAAGCAGGCGAGGAGAAATCACGTGGACTCCGCAGAAGGCTAAAGGATGAACCTGCTCCGCCGGACGGGCCAGTTCAGTCTGGCCATCGCTCCCCGATCGCCGGCCAGAAAGCTGCAATGCGTCGTCGAAGAGCAGATAGCGCGAAGTTTTGCGGTCCTGTACGGCCAGCGTCGCCAGAGCGTGGTGCTCAAGATGAAACTCCACCATGCGCCGCAGATCGATCGTGCTGATGACGTCCACATTGTGCAAGATGAACGGCTCGCCCCCGGCGCCGGAATTGTCGCGGAAAAAGTACGCGGCTTTTTTTAGGCCGCCGCCGGTATCGAGCAAAATATCCTCGCGCGACACTTCAATAGTCATGCCAAAGTTGTGGTTGGCTTTTAGATAGTCGACCATGAGGTCGGCGAAGTGATGGGCGTTCACGATTACTTCGTCGATTCCAAAGCTCCGCAAGCGAGCCAGCGTGATCTCCAGCATAGTGCGCCCGCCGACTTCCACCAGAGCCTTGGGACGATTCTCGGTGAGCGGCCGCAAGCGCGTGCCCAGGCCGGCGGCCAGAATCATCGCTTTCATTGCCCCATGCTCTCCAACTCGCGATGGTGCACGATCACTTCCACCCCACTTCGGCCGCGTAGACGGTTCGCCAACTGCTCGGCCAGATACACCGAGCGATGCTGCCCTCCGGTGCAGCCAAACGAAACCATCAAGTTCTTGAAGCCGCGGCGCTGATACTCGCTGACGCTTGCCTCAACCAGAGACAGAACGCCGCCAAGAAATTGATGCACGCTGGCCTGCTGATTCAGATAGTCGATTACCGGCGCGTCCTTGCCGGTAAGCGCCTTGAATCGCTCCTCGCGGCCGGGATTGGGAAGGCTGCGGCCGTCGAAAACGAATCCGCCGCCGTTTCCGGTCTCGTCTTTGGGCCAGCCGCGATGAAACGAGAAGCTGAAAATCCGCACTGTGAGATTCTCCGCCGAGGAAGCCAGACTCTGGAGCTTCTCCGAGGCCAGCATGCTATTAAACGCAGCCAGCAATGTGGGAAGCTCAATCGGCAGTTTGACGTTGTGCAGCAGCCACCGCAGGTTTGCCAGTGCGTACGGAACGCTTTGCAGGAAATGAGGCTTGCGCTCATAAAAGCCCCGGAAACCATAGGCTCCGAGCGCCTGCATAATGCGTACATAAACGTACGCGTAGTAGTGCTGCATGAACTGGTCACGCTCTAGCTTGATGAAACCGGACAGGCTTTCCAGATAGCGGTCCAGCAATTGCTGCCGCAGCTCCGGTTTCAGATCGGCCTTGGCGTCATATAAAAGAGATGCCACATCGTATTGCAGCGCGCCCTTACGGCCTCCCTGATAATCCAGAAAAAATGGCTGGCCATCGCGCAGCATGATATTTCGCGATTGGAAATCGCGGTAGAGAAAGTAATCGTGCGGGGCGCTCAACAAGAATTTCGTCAAGCGGCTGAAATCGTCCTCCAGCGCCTGCTCGTTGAACGGGATTCCGGCCAGGCGAAGAAAGTAATACTTGAAGTAGTTCAAATCCCAGGAGATGGATTGGCGATCGAAGCTGGCGCGCGGATAACAGACTTTGTAATTCAAGTCGCGGCCAGCCTCGACCTGGAACCGCGGCAGCAGCGCCACAACTTTGCGATAGGCCTCCACCGCTTGCGGAGCAAGATCGGCGCCGGGAGCGCGGTTAGCCGAGAGGGACTCATACAGAGTGGTACCTCCCAAGTCCTCTTCCAGGTAAGCACCCTGATTCAAATCTTCGCCGTAGATTTCCGGTACCGGCAGGCCGTGCCGGCGAAAATGCCGGGAAAATTCGAGGAACGCGACGTTCTCTTCGCGGACATCGTGCAGAATGCCGATGGCGGTATGGTTGCCGCTGGAAAGGCGGACGATCTTACGTCCCGAACCACCCAACTGGCCCTGTAGCGGCTGCACTCGCGCAGGGGGAGTGTGAAAGTGCTGCTCGAAAAGAGTATTGAGAACGTCCATGAGAATTGTGACGCGGGCGCCATCACAAAGATAACATCTTGGCGAAATGGAGCGACGGGCGTCCCCGTCGCCCGTCAAACCAGGGACCTGCGCGGATAGCTAGAGCAGGGCCTTCGGCCCTGCGTCAAGTACTAGGAAATGAATCAGGCTGTGAGCCGCTGAGTTGCTCGCGGGCGAGTCGCCCGCGCCCACACTGGCCGGGTTGGAGATCCGGCCCCGGAAGAGCAGCTATGCTGCGGCTATCTGGCGGAAGGCATCCACCGCGCTATCGTTCAGGCGGACGCGGGTGACGCCAAAAGCCATGACTCGCCCCGGAAGATCGCGCAGCACCGGTATACGAAAGAATAACTTCACGAACCTCGGAATGCGCACAGTGGTGGCGCGCAGCGCATTTGCAATGATGCGATTCTGCATCGCCGCCTGCAGCGCCTGCATGATCCGCGTGGAGCGTTCGCGCTCCCTTTGAACTCTCGCCAGATCGCTTACTTCTAGACGCCCCGCCTTGAGCGGAGCCGCAAGCAGGTTAGCCGCCACCACCGCGTCCTGGATCGCGTAATTGATGCCGACGCCGCCCACCGGGGACATCACGTGCGCCGCATCCCCAATCAGCAGCAGGCCGGGCTTGAACCAGCGCGGGCAGCGGCTGGATTCGACCGATAGCAGCGAACACTGGTGCCAATCGGTCAACGATTGCACCTGCTGGGCAAGATGCGGCTCGATCTCCGCGATCGAGCGCCGCAAAGCCTCCAGCCCCGCGGCTCGAAGCTGCTGGTAGCCTCCCTTGGGAAAAACGTAGCCGACCTGCCAGTAATCGAGGCGGTCGAAAACAGCTAACATACGACCGCCCCCGAAGCCACCCAGCACGCGACCCTGGTCTTCCGGTACATCGCCTTCCACATGCGGTAGCCGAAACCAGAGAATGTCCATAGGCGCAGAAGTCTTAACCGGCTCGAAACCGACTAGATGCCGGACTTTCGAGAAGCGCCCGTCCGCGCCCACCGTGAGTGAAGCTCGAACTTCATGCCAGCCGTCCATAGCCAGGTAGCGAACACCGCTAATCTTGCCGTTGTCCTCGATCAGTTGTTCGACGTTCCCTCCCATCACCAGATGAAAATCCGGAATCTTCGCGCCTTCGGCAGCGATAAAATCCAGAAACTTTGTCTGGGGGATGAGCATGATGTAGGGAAACTTCGTCTTCAGGCGGCGAAGATCGATGGGACTGAAGTTGCTGTTGGCGATTCGTAGAGTAGGACCGTATACCTTGGCGTGCCGCAACTTGAGCAAGGGCTCCGCTAGACCGATCTGGTCGAGCACCTCCAGCGTGGAAGGGTGGATCGTGTCCCCGCGAAAATCGCGGTCGAAATCTTTATGCTGTTCGAGCAGCGTCACCGGAACGCCTTGCCGGGCCAAGAGCAAAGCGAGCATCATTCCGCCCGGGCCGCCGCCCACGATGCAGCAGGTGGTCTGGCGGGAGTCGAGAATTTCTTCTGCGGGGGCGGAGTTAACAGTAGTGGAGAGCGCGGACATAGGAGACCTACCTATGGCGAAGACGTTCAAAATATCCGGCGCAATATAGCAAATGGGCGGTGCCCAGGTCTAGTGAGTAGGGGAAGGACGGGGGCCTTCCTGGAACGGCATGGCTTCAGCCGTGGCGTGAGCTGCGCTAGATCGAAGAAAGCGCCACTACGGCGCAAGTACCAACGCAGCCTGGTATCGTAAGGCGCGGGCGAGTCGCGCGCGCCCAGATGGGCTGGCGAGCTTTGCTCGCCGTCCGGGTTACAGACCCGGCTCTGCACGAGGCGTGGCGATCGTCGGAAGCTCTTGGTCTATGCTCTTCATCGTGCACGGGCTGCCCGCGAAGTAACGGCACTCGATACGCTCCGGCGTACAGATGAATTCCGTATAGCTTAGGGTTCGCACCGTTTCGCGGTGGACGCAGATGGTGAAAGGGGTTTGCTCGTGCGACCCGTGTAGCCGTCGTACCCAGGCCAGCGAACCGGCATCTTCCGCGGCCCATGCGGTTTGGCACAGTGCTCCCCGCTGCTGCGCGGCCTTCTCATCCGACAAGCTGGAAGAAAACCAATGGCGGCGCTCCCACGGGTGAGTCTCGGATTGCAGCGTCGCGAAATTCCAATGCCATTCCCGGATTGTCTTTTCGCCGGGAAATACTCCGATCAAGCGAAATGGCAGGACCCCTTTTAAGTCTGTTCGATTTAGCGCCGCCTCAACGGCCTGACTGGAACCAAATTGAAGCAGTGCAGGGATCACACAGCCCCGGCTGCGAATTTTCTGGGCGCCGGCTTGGGGCACGTCATTCCAGTTCAGCAGAGCGAAAGCAAGGCCGTGGCTGTTGGCGCCGATCCAGGTTCCCCCGGCGCCGTCGCGAGGGTAGATCGCGACGGCTTCTCCAAAAGTAAACTTTGCTGGAGGATCGGCAGCCGCGCGGCTGATTGACTCATCGCGATTCATCGCGAAGTAGTAGCCGTTGTCCTGTTCCCTGGGAACGAAGGTCAGCGTACACATGTATGAAGCATAGTAGTCCCCAGGGGGTTCGATCGGCACGGCGGGCGACAGCAACACCCACGCGGGGCCTGCCGGCGGGAGTACTTCTGCCATAGCAAGCGCACCTGCTTAACCATGCGCCCCGGCAGCTGACTAAGAAACCACGGTCCCAGAAGAAGCATAAAGCCCAGGAACCATGGGACTCTCTTCCCTGCCAAAAACGGCACGTGGGCCGCGAAATGGAGAGTTGCAAAAATGGTGGCCACCCAAATGGCGGAGCAAATACCGGTGAGAGCGGTAAAGATCCTTGCCGGAAACCGGAGAGTGCCAGCAGCAAGATAAAGTGGCAGACGGCTTCCCGGAAGAAATCTGCTGATGACTATGCTGAGCGGCCCACGCTTGGCGAACCATGATTCCGCCTTAGCCAACGATTCCGGGGTGACAAAGCGTCTGGACCAGGGCGAGTTCGCGGCGCGGCGTCCGAAGCTCGACCCCAGCCAATACAGACCCATGTCTCCTACCCAGATGCCGAGAAACGCGCTGGCCAGTCCCAGCCTGACATCGAGACGCCCCGCAGTGGCCAGACTCGCCGCCAGCAACGTCGCGCCATCTTCATAGGCAAAGGTGAAAAAGAAGATGGACAGCGCCAGAGCGGCTTGGGTATGCGTAAGTGCAGTTGTCGGGAACATAGTTCGCTTCTAGTGAGCGGCCTGGGCCTCGAGATGCTTCAACGTGGATGGTGCAATGCCGAACTCGCAGGGCAGAGTCACCGACATCCCGGTACACAACAGCTTGAGAATGGCATAGTGATGAATCGCGTGACCGATGCAGAACATGACCTCGCGCGCCAGGTTGGAGCGAACGGACTGAGCCTCGCCGCCGTAGCCGACACTGTAAGTCACTATGCATTCACGCCGATCCATGTCCGGAGGAAGCCCGCAGAATTTCACCGTCAGATTTTGCGTCATTCGCAACGCTGCATTTACCGAGTTTTCCAGCTCCGGACTGCGGAGGCGGCGATCATAGTCGATCTGGCCGCTTTCCATGCCATCCAACAGGCACAGAAAATGATCGAGCACGTGGCGGTAGTGCGCTCCGATCGAAGCTCCGTGCGGTCCGCCTTCCCTTCGCTTGTAGCTTTCACTGCTGGTCGCTTCAAGCAATAGTTGGCCCTGCCGCAACACATCTTGCACCGCTGACGCCAACGAAAAGGCCCCCATGCTAGAACCGTCTCCCCAGGACTGGAATTTGGTCACGATGCAGGACCAGAGCGATGACGCCGGAGGTGAACACGATGAGTGCGAGTGCGAACAGCAACCCTTTGTCGCCTTGCACTTCAATGCCAAGAAAAGTCAGGTGGCAAAGGATGGCGCCGCCAGTAGCCGACATGGCAAGCAGCGCGCCTGCCCAGACCAATGGGGGCGTCAGCAAGAGAACGGCCGCGATCAGCTCCATGATGCCAGAGCCAATGCGTCCCCACACTTCTACAGTGCCAACGGACAGGAAGGGGAGATAGGAGTGAACGAACGTTCCAACCTTGGTGAAGATGTAGACCGTCTCGGGTGCGTCTGTGAATTTGAAGAACAAGGTCTGCAGCAGGATCACCGCAGCAATGATTCTGCATATCCAGCTGACAATCTTGATACCAACAGGCATCGCTTTGCTCATCGGCTCAATTGCTTGGCTAATCATCTCTGCTCCTGCGTCTTCTGGGTTGTGCCGCTCATAACGCATGAGACTCGTCACAGGAGAGAAAGTTTCAGGCAGGGGCGGTACTAGGTCTCGGCGCACAATCCCGCTTGCACGTCAGATTCGGCGGTTCGACAGAAGTTTCAGAAATTAGCTCTATCCCTCGGACCTTGACATCACTCCCCCTTCCGCAGCACTATGCGGGGCATGAATCTCACCCATCGCCTTGTTCTTGCCTGTCTGTTGACCGGGGTACTGTCTCAATCATCCGCTGCGGCGGACGCTCCGAAACCGATCAGCCGCCCCCCCATCGTTGGTGTGGCCCATATCGCCGTCAATACGGACGACATGGCTGCAGCGCGCAAGTTTTACAACGGCATCCTCGGATTTCAGGAGCCCTTCAGCCTGGACAAGCCCGGCGGCGGGTTGATGTTGACTTTCTTCAAAGTAAACGATCATCAGTACATCGAGGTCTTTCCCGATCTCAAGGAACCCGATCAGGACCGGCTGAACCACATCTGTTTCGAGACTACGGACGCGGAACAGCTTCGCGCCTACATGGCCAGCAAAGGCGTCAAGGTACCCGACAAAGTAACCTCCGGCCGGACCGGGAACCTGAGCTTTGAAATTCACGATCCCGACGATCATCTGATCGAATTTGTGCAGTACATGCCCGGCTCTCTACAAAGCCGCGACTTCGGCAAAGATATGCCCGATACGCGCGCGTCCACCCACATCATCCACGTCGGGTTTACGGTGAGCGACCGCGCGGCCGAGGATCACCTATTCAAAGACATTCTCGGTTTCAAGGAATTCTGGCATGGCGGCA
Organism: uncultured Acidobacteriaceae bacterium; assembly: GCA_963735545.1. Taxonomy (GTDB): domain Bacteria; phylum Acidobacteriota; class Terriglobia; order Terriglobales; family Acidobacteriaceae; genus PALSA-270. The sequence goes on along the minus strand of CAVTLU010000028.1, from coordinate 37,289 downwards.
TGACCGACGACGCTGCGGAGTGGATCGACATGCGCGTTCCCGAGGGAACCGATTGGCTGGAATACATGACCAACATTAAGGACATGAACGTCAAGAAACGCGGCGTACTGAATCACATGGCGTTGGGAGTTCCAAGCGTCAGCGCGGGATATGACCTGGTGGTCAAGCGCGGACTTGATCCCGCCAAGCCCAAAATCGGCCGCGACGGCAAGTGGCAGCTCAACCTCTACGATCCAAACTTCACGCGAGTCGAAATGATGGAGCCGAAGCCGGTAGAGAAGCCCTGCTGTTCCCCAATGCTGCAATAGGAGCCCGTGTAGAGGTCGGCAATGCTTGTGTGGGATGGGTTTTGTGCAAGGATGGACTTGTGTGGGGACGGGTCTTCGACCCGTCCCGCGAGCGGAGTTCGCGCCCCAGCCATTCTCAACAGCCAACCTTCTGCACCGGCTCCGCCGCCAGCACAATCTTCGGATGAAACAGCGTCCCTGCCACCCGGCTGGCGATAGCAATCAACTCCCGCTGTCCCTGGAAAACCTTCACCAACCTGGCGCCCGAGAGATCGAGCAGGTTGACGGCCCGTCCATTACGAATGTTTGCCGCAACTTCCTCGGTCGCAGTCACCGAGGGAAACTGCGGCAAAAGTTTACGTGGATGGATGAACAACTCCTCCACCGAGCCGTCCCTCGCCGCCGATTCGATCCGCTCCAGCGTATGTGCATCGGCCATCTCAAACTCTCCAGACGCCGTCCTTCGCAAGGACGCCAGATGCGCCCCGCAACCTGCCTGCCGGCCCATATCGTGGGCCACCGAGCGCATATAAGTCCCTGGAGAGACGCGTGCGCGAAAAGTGGCGCGGTCGCCTTCCACGTCTAGAATTTCGAACTCCCTGATCTCGACCTCCACCGGCTTCAGTTGCACCTCATGATGCTTCCGCGCCAGCTTGTAGGCGGGCACTCCCTGAATTTTCTTGGCGGAGAATGGCGGAGGGATCTGCGATACCACACCGCGAAATCCTCTCGCCAGATCTTGCACTTGCTCCGCTGATAGCGTAACCACCTGAGCCGGACTGGTAGCCTCTCCTTCCGCATCGTAGGTGTCGGTTGCGAAGCCAAAGCGAATCACGCCTTCGTAGGTCTTCTCCGCGGAAAGATAGAACTGCGCCAGGCGAGTGAGATTGCCGATTACCATCGGCAGCACTCCGGTCGCCATCGGGTCCAGGGTGCCTAAATGTCCGACAGAGCGTTGTTGTAGAATTCGACGCACCCGGTTGACCACGTCGTGCGAGGTCAGGCCGGCGGCTTTGTCGACGACGAGAATGGCATTCATCGGGATCGTGGGAGTCGAAATCCAGCAATCGGGTAATTAGGTAATTTACAGTATGACTGTGGGGTCGGGATTGCTGGTGCTGCGTTAGCTTCTTAGCGTTCAATTGCCCATCACCAACTTACCAGATTACTTAGTCTCGCATGATACCCATCCGCGACGATCAGCCGAGCTTCAGCAAGCCCTTCGTGACCTATTTCCTGATCGGGCTGAATCTGCTGATCTATCTTTTCGAATCAGCCTTGGACATGCCCAGCCTGCAAGGCCTGCTCTTTCAGTTTGGACTGATTCCGTCCCACGTCGTGCTAGCCCTGAGCGGAGCCCGCCATACGAATATTCCCGGGGCCGTTCTTCCCTTCTTCACATCCATGTTTCTGCATGGTTCCTGGATGCACGTCATCGGGAATATGTGGTTCATGTGGATCTTCGGCGACAACGTCGAGGACTACCTGGGCCACTTCAACTACCTTGTCTTTTACCTGTTGAGCGGGCTCGGAGCGGCTCTGGCGCAGGTGATTCTCACGCCCAACTCGCCGGTTCCCACGGTCGGCGCCAGTGGCGCCATCGCCGGCGTTTTGGGCGCCTACTTTATTTTGTACCCACGAGCCCGCGTCCTCACCTGGTTCTTCGTTTTCTTTTTTCATGTGCCAGCGTGGGTCATGCTGGGCTACTGGTTCGTGGTGCAGTTTCTGAGCGGAGCGGCCAGCTCCATCGCTTACGCCGGCCATGCCAATACCGGAATTGCCTTCTGGGCGCACGTGGGAGGATTTGTAGCCGGCGTGGTGATGATTAAGATTTTTCCCGAACGCCAGCAGCGCTATCGCTACGGCACTTGGTAGAGGCTGGTTTCCAGGCCCACGTTTCTTCAGGCGGACGGTGAAGTTCGACGGCTTAATGACCTTCAACCAGTTCGAGCAGGACGCCGCCGGCGCTGGTGGGATGAACGAATACGTAGCGATGGCCGCCCGCTCCCACCTTTATTTCTTCGGATACCAGACGGACGCCGTCGCGCTTCAGGCGTTCGACAGCGGCAGGCAAATTGGGAACGCGCAGGCAGATGTGATGCAGGCCCTCGCCACGCTTGGCCAGAAATTTCGCTACGACAGAATTCTCGGAGCTGGGTTCCAAAAGCTCCAAACGGCTTTCGCCCACCGGGATCATAACGACGCGAACTTGCTCGCCTTCGACCAGTTCTTCTGGAGAAAGGCTCAGCCCCAGTTTCTCGTAGAAGCCTTTGGCTGTGCTTAACGATTTGACCGCGATTCCGAGATGGTCAATTTGAATCACGCGAGTGGACCTCCTGGGGCTGGTGTCATGCTGAGCAAGCCGGAGCAAGCGGAGCGCAGCTCTGGCGCAGTCGAAGCATCCCTACCTCTCCACCAAAGACGCGCGGGAGCCTTAGCGAGCCGCTTGAAAATTCCCTAACATCTAGCCGTCGACCCTGGTAGCGCAGGGATCCTTCGACTACGTTTTTCCTGGTCATTCGCGCAGGAAACTTCGTTCAGGATGACGGCCTCCCTACCCGACTGACAATCTCCTCGACCAACGTATACGGATCACGCTGGTGCTCCGCGACTTCTTTGGCGTACTGCGCCAGGTTGCCGTCGCTTACTTGCTCGCGGGCCTTCTCCAGCAGCGAGTCGCGCAACATAGCTACCAGGCGTTCTTGCCAATTATGAATACTACGCTGCCGGGCGAGATTCTCCTTCTTCAGGTGGGTCTCGTAGGCGGCAACGGCGGACGCCAACTCCTCAATTCCCTTCCCCTGGCTGGCCACGGTCTTCACGATCGGCGGCGTCCAGCGGTCGCTGCGCGTGGCCAGCGACTGCAGGGCGCGAATCTCGCGTTCCACGCGGTCGGCGCCATCGTAGTCGCTTTTGTTGATAACGAAGATGTCGGCAATCTCCATGATGCCGGCTTTGATGCTCTGCACATCGTCGCCCATGCCGGGGACCAGAATCACGATCGTGATGTCGGCGAGGCGCACGATGTCCACCTCGTCCTGGCCGACGCCCACGGTTTCGATGAGAACCAGGTCGCGGCCGGAGGCGTCGAGGACGGTGGCCACATCGGCCGTGGTTCGCGCCAGCCCGCCTAGAGAACCGCGTGTGGCCATGCTACGGATATAAATGCCGGGGTCGGAGAAATGCTCCTGCATGCGGATACGGTCGCCAAGAATCGCGCCGCCGGTGTAGGGGCTGGACGGATCAACGGCGATGATGCCCACGGTTTTGTCTTGCGTGCGGTAGTAGCGGGCGAGGTGATCGACCAGGGTGCTCTTGCCCGCGCCGGGCGCGCCGGTGAGGCCGAGGATGCGGGCGTGGCCGGTGTGTGGGAAGAGAGTTTTTAGTAGCTCAGACCAGCCGGGGGCGTGGTTCTCGACGGCGGAGATGGCGCGGGCGAGCGCTCGCGCATCGCCGGAGCGGATGTCAGCAATCCAGGATTCGGTGGGAGGATTCAAGGAAGCCAGTGTAAAGCATTCCTTGTAGCGCCGGCGTCTCGCCGGCTGGCGTGTGGGCGTCCCGCCCACAGCGAAGCAGGACACCCTCGCAACGCGCCGCCGAGACGGCGGCGCTATGCTCTCCGCCGCATCGAGGCAACCTGCCGAGCTTTGCTCGGCGGGAGGGCGAAGCTGCCCGTCCCCACACGAGACGTGCCAGACTCATGGCTTTCAATCCCTCAGCAACTGCCGCGCAATCACCAACCTCTGCATCTCGCTGGTGCCTTCGCCGATGGTGCACAGCTTCACATCGCGGTAAAACTTCTCCGCGGGATAGTCCTTGATGAAGCCGTAGCCGCCGTGGATCTGTACGCCTTCGTTGGCGCAGCGTACTGCAACCTCGCTGGCGTAGAGCTTGGCCATGGAGGACTCCTGCGTGGTCTTCAGGCCGGCGTCCTTCATGGAGGCGGCGCGGAAGTCAGCAGCTTGGCGGCTTCGATTTCGGTAGCCATGTCGGCCAGCTTCCACTGGATGCGCCTGGAATTCGCTGATGGCTTTGCCGAACTGTCTGCGCTGCTTGGAATATTTCAGCGCGGCTTCGTAGGCGCCTTCGGCCATGCCGATGGAAAGAGCGGCAATCGAGATGCGACCGCCGTCGAGCACACGCATGGCGTCGACGAAACCCTGGCCTTCGCCGCCCAGCAGGTTCTCGGCGGGAACGGCGCAGTCTTCGAAGATCAGTTCGGCGGTGTCGCTGGCGCGCAGGCCGAGTTTGTTTTCTTTTTTGCCGGGACGAAATCCCGGGGTGTCCTTCTCCACGATAAAAGCCGACAGCCCGTGCGTATGCGCGGTGCGGTCGGTTACGGCGATCACCACCAGCATGTCGGCGTAGTGGCCGTTGGTGCAGAAAGTCTTGGTGCCGTTCAGCACCCAGCAGTTGCCGCGGCGCACCGCGGTCATGCGGGCGCTGCCGGCGTCGGAGCCGGAAGATGGCTCGGTCAGTCCCCAGGCGCCGATGTGTTCGCCGGTGGCAAGCTTGGTGACGTATTTCTTCTTTTGCGCTTCGTTGCCAGCCAGGAAAATGTGATTCGAGCATAACGACGTATGCGCGGCCACAATGATTCCCACCGAGCCATCCACGCGGGAGAGTTCCTCGATGGCCAGAACATACTCGACGTAGCCCATACCCGCTCCGCCGTACTCGGCGGGAAAGATGCTGCCGAGCAGGCCGAGCTTGCCGAGTTCTTTGATAGTGGCCAAGGGGAACTCGCTGGCTTCATCCCACGTCATGACGTTAGGCAGAATTTCGCGCTCGGCGAATTCGCGGACGCTCTTTTTCAGTTGCAGTTGTTCTTCGTTGAGTTGGAAGTCCAAGGTGCCTCCCCGGAAAGGCTCAGGCCCACGCGAACAGCTGGGCGCCTTCGTATCCCTCAAGTGTCCCCTGTGTTCGACTATGAGGTCAAATGACCAAAGCGTCTTGATCCCGGAATATGCACGCGTGGCGACGGATGGCTTCGTCCGCAAGCCCGGGTTGAAAGAGTTCGATGGCGCGCTGAAGCTTGCGCCCGGAGGAAGGCGTTCGGGACTAGGATTATTGTGACTTGCCGCTTGGGCCGAAGATCTTGCGCGCCATCCAGACTGGCGCGACGAAGACATGAGCCGGGTTCGTAAGGAACGCCGGCTGGTTGCCTTCGATCAGATGGCCTAGCCAGGCCAGGGCAAAGGCCGCGGGGATCAGGAGCAGCGCGATCATCCAGTGAAACCAGACCACGACGAAGGACGAGAATCCGATCGGGATCGCGATCATGTGCAGGGCGCGGTTTACGGGATGGTTGTGGGAGCCGTCGTAGTGCGAGTAGAGACCCATGTGGGACCTCCTGGAGCGGTACGAGTTTACTCCGGGAAGCAAGCCGCGCCAAGTCGAGGGTGAGGCACCGGCGCTACGCTGGGACTTTGATTAACCGCTGGAAGACCTCGTTGGAGAGTAGGCGGCCGCGCGAGGTCAGGCGGATCGCGTCGGCTTGTCGTTCGAGTAGTTTCAATTCGACCAGCTCTTCGAGTATATGAGCGACGTTGACAATGGATTGTTCTCCAAACTCGGCGGCGAGTGTGCGTAGGTCGATGCCTCGGTTTAAGCGAAGGCCGAGGAAGAAGGCTTCCTCCACAGCGTTTTGCGAGGAAAGCTCAGTCCACGAACCTGTCGTGCCAGAGATATATTGTTCGAGGGAATCGGGTGTGGAGAAACGCACAGCCGCGACGACACCGATCTTTCGCTCCTGCGGGGCTGGCAATTGTTTCGCCGCGCACACAGGGCTTACGCCCTGGGCTGCATTCTGCTGCCGCTTCGCGGCTGAGTGTTCGGCGTGCCGAGGATCTGTTCTGTTAGACGGGGCATCCTCTTGCTCGGCTATCTCCAGCATCGAATGCGCGTCCACGCCAAATCCCAAATACGGCTGCCGCGTCCAATATTTCAAATTGTGGCGCGACTCGCCGCCCTCACGCGCGAAATTGGAAATTTCATATTGCCTTACGCCCGCCGCTTTTAGCCGTGCGCAGGCGGACAAATACATATCCGCTACGAGGTCCTCGTCCGGAACGTGGTGGGCGTGGTATCTTGTACCCCCTGCAATCAGCTCGCGGCCGAGGCGGGAGTCTTCGTCCACCTCGAGCATGTAGACGCTGACGTGGGGAACGCCGCTGGCCAGAGCTTCGGCAAGGGAAATCTCCCAGCTCTCCGCAGTCTGGTGCGGGAGGCCGGCGATCAGGTCGACGTTGATATTTGCAATTCCGGCGGAGCGCAGGCGGCTGATATCATCGAGCACCGTTTCGCACTTGTGCAGACGGCCCACGGCGGTAGCTTCGTGGTCGACGAACGATTGCACGCCCAGGCTCACGCGGTTCACGCCGGAACCGTGAAGCGCTTCGAGCATCGCGGGAGTAAGCGTGCCGGGGGCACATTCGACCGTGATTTCCGCGCCGTGCTGAACCTGGAAAGTTTGCGAGATGGTGACAAACAGACGCTGGAGCTGGGGTATATCCAGTACAGTAGGTGTGCCGCCGCCGAGGTACACGGAGTCGACTTCCCGCTCCATGCGGGCACCCATGGTTTCGGCGGTTGCGGCGGCTTGTTCGATGTCGCTACAGACGCGGTCGACGTAGCGCGAAAAAATGGCGCGCGAGAAGACATCCGAGGCGAAGTTGCAGTAGCTGCATTTGGTACGGCAGAAGGGCACCGAGAGGTAAAGGCCCAGGGGCATTGCAAACATTATCGCATTTGTGGTTTTTGAGTAGACAGCAAAGGTCTGTCATCCTGAGCGGAGGAAACGCTTCGCGAAGCGAAGCGTTTCCGGAGTCGAAGGACCCCGAGTTCGCCTCGGGCGGCAGTGGCGATGCAAGGCGTTTTCACCGCGCTTTGTACAAGGTATGGAGAGAATGCCTGGCAGCGTCACCGCCGCGCCCAGCCTCACAGGGGTGCTTCGACTTGTGGACATCGCGCTAAACGCGCGCCGCCCTCAGCATGAGTAAGAGTGGGAAATTCGGAAAACATGATTCCTCGCGTCGTCATCACCGGAATGGGCGTGGTTAGCCCGAATGGCCTTGGCAAGGAGGCTTTCTGCCGCGCCATTCTATCGGGCAAGTCAGGAGTGAAGCGCATCTCGCGGTTCGATCCTTCCGATCTGCCTGTACAGATTGCGGGCGAGATTCCTGAGTTCGACGAACTGGCCTGGGTGGATGCGCGCGAGCGCAAGCACGTCTCCCGCGTGGTGCCGTTGGCGGTTGCGGCCTCGACCGAGGCCATCCGCGATGCAGGCCTCGATCCCGCCGCGATGACGATGGACGAAAAGCGTGAGATCGGCGTCATTCTGGGCACGGGCGGCGGCGCGCAGGAATTTTCCGAGGAACAATACCGGCTGTGGCACTCCGGGCACGTCAAGCAGGTCAGCATCTTCTGCATTCCCAGCGGCACCATGGGAACGATCCCCAGCGAAATCAGCATGCGCTTTGGCTTTCGCGGCTATAGCCATGTGGTGACTGCGGGATGCACTTCTTCCACCGACGCGCTCGGCTACGCATATCAGCACATTCAAGCCGGCGTGCAGCCGATGTTTCTGGTGGGCGGCGTGGATTCGGCGATCACTCCCGGCATTATCAAGGGATACTCGTTGCTGAGGGCTCTGACGCAATCCTGGAACCACGCGCCGGAGCGGGCTTCGCGGCCATTTTCCGCGGATCGCGACGGTTTCGTAATTGCGGAAGGTTCGTGGATGTTTATTCTCGAGGAGTACGAGCACGCGCTCGCGCGCGGCGCACACATTTACGCTGAGATCGCTGGATACGCCTCGACCTGCGAAGCCTTTCATCGGGTTCGGATGAGCGATTCGCCGGAGGAACCGGCGCGTGCCATCACACTGGCCCTTGAGGAGGCTGGACTCGGGGCAGAAGACATTCAATATGTGAACCTGCATGGGACTTCTACGGAGATGAACGACCGAGTGGAGACGCGAGCGCTCAAGTTGGCGCTTGGCGATCGGGCGACTCGAATTCCCATGTCGGGGTTGAAGTCGCAGATCGGGCACGCCCAGGGTGCGTGCGGTTCAGCGAGTGTGGCGGCAACCCTGATCGCAATGGAGCACGGAAAGCTTCCCCCGACGATCAACCTCGATGTGGCCGATCCGGAGTGCGATCTGGATTACGTTCCCGAGGCCGGCCGCACAGCGGAAATCGAACATGCCATCTGCAATTGCGTGGGATTTGGGTCGAAGAATTCGGCGCTGGTGCTGAAGAAAATCGCGTAGCGCCGGAGTCGCGAGTAGCGCCACCATCTTGGCGGCGCGCGGTTGGATGGCCGCCGACGCCCCGCTGAGGGTCTTTCTGCTGCGAACTAAAGCTCGCGCCCGGACGAAGGCGCCCGGGCTCACGTTAGACGCAAAGCTTTTCCATCCTTCTGCTGCTTTCGCCATCTATTTGGGGTAATCTTTAGTTAACCGATGGCTTCTCTCCAAGACGAAGACGTATTGGGCAAAGCTTACGACAGCCGCTTGATGAAGCGGCTGATCAAGTATCTGCAGCCCTACTCATGGCAAGTGGCGATTGCCCTAGTCGCCATCGTCATCAAGTCGGGCGCCGACGTGCTGGGGCCGTATCTTTTCCGGATCGTCGTAGACCGCTATCTGGCGCCGGTTCCGGGGTTCCATACGCCGTTCGATTTCTTCCTTAGCAACCAGGCGCTGGTGGGCATTGCGCAGATTTCCGCGGTTTACGTCGGCCTGCTGGCCTTCGCATTCCTGCTCGAATATTTGCAGACTTATTTCATGCAGTGGGCCGGGCAGAAAGTGATGTTCGACCTGCGCAGCCAGATTTTCCGCCACTTGCAGCGCATGCACATCGGCTTCTACGACAAGAACCCGGTGGGCCGGCTGGTAACGCGCGTCACCACCGACGTGGACGCGCTGAACGAAATGTTCACCGCCGGCGTGGTCTCGATTTTCGAGGACGTGTTCGTGCTGGCCGGCATCATCGCCATCATGCTGCACATGAACTGGAAGCTGGCGCTGATTACTTTTGCCGTGCTGCCGCTAATCGCCATCGCCACGAAGATGTTTCGCGACCGGGTGCGCGATTCCTACCGCCGTATCCGCGTGGCCATTGCGCGGATCAACGCGCACTTGCAAGAGCACGTCAGCGGCATGGTGGTGCTGCAGCTTTTCAATCGCGAAAAGCGGGCCTACAACAAGTTCTCCGAGGTAAATGCGGTCCACATGGACGCCTTCAAAGACGCGATTATGGCGCACGCGGTTTACTATCCCGTGGTCGAAGTGCTTTCGTCGATCGCGATTGCGTGCGTGATTTGGTTTGGCGGCAATGACGTGATTCGCGGTATGGCAACACTTGGCGTTCTGGTCGCCTTCATGCAGTACGGGCAGCGGTTTTTCCGGCCAATTCAGGACCTCAGCGAAAAATACAACATCCTGCAGGCGGCGATGGCCTCGAGCGAGCGAATATTCAAGCTGCTGGATACGCCGGTGGATATCACTTCGCCGGCGGTAACGAAAACGCCGGACGGGCCCGGGCGGATTGAGTTTGATCATGTGTGGTTTGCGTATCGGACGGTGCCAGCCGAGGAGATGGACTGGGTTCTGCGCGACGTTTCCTTTGCCATCGAGCCGGGAGAAACCGTGGCCATCGTTGGCCACACGGGCGCGGGCAAGACCACCATCATTTCCCTGGTGATGCGTTTCTACGACGTGCAGAAAGGCGCTATCAAAATCGACGGGGTGGACATCAAAGAGATGGACCTCACCGATCTGCGGCGCCGTTTTGGCGTGGTGCTGCAGGATCCGTTCCTGTTTACCGGCACCGTCGGAGGCAACATCCGGCTGGGCACGGTGGGGATCGAAGATGAGGACGTGGAGAAAGCCGCCGAAGACGTTAACTTGGCCGACTTTGTTCGCACTTTGCCGGGAGGGTTCAACGAAGAAGTCCGCGAGCGCGGGTCGACTCTCTCGACGGGACAGAAGCAACTCATTTCGTTTGCCCGCGCCCTGGCGCACGATCCCAAGATTCTGGTCCTCGATGAGGCCACTTCGAGCGTGGATACCGAAACCGAATTTCGCGTGCGCGATGCCCTCAGCCGGATGGTGGCGGGACGGACGTCCATCATCATTGCGCACCGGCTCTCGACCGTGCAGCAGGCGGACAAGATTATCGTGATGCACAAAGGCCAGGTGCGCGAGATGGGAACGCACCAGCAACTGCTAGCCGAGCGCGGGATTTACTACAAGCTGTATCAGTTGCAATACAAAGACCAGGAAGCCAGTGTGGCGCGGGCGCTCTCGCCCGCGAACCCGAAAGTTACCGCGAGTGCGGATGACTGAATCAGAGATATACTCGTGCTTTTATGTATCGAATCGTATTCCTCGCCGCTCTGACTATCGCTTGCTTCGCGCAAACAGCTCCTATCCGCATTCCATCCGAAGAAGCCGCTAAGCACCTCCTGAAAAAGCAGCCGCCGGTATACCCGGCGTTCGCGGAGCAGGCGCATATTCAAGGGAACGTCATTCTTCAGATCGGCATTGACGAGTCCGGCGCCGCCTACGTACACCGTCTGGTTTCAGGACATCCGATGCTCGCCCCCGCCGCTATTGAGGCTGTGAAACGATGGAAGTATCAGCCTTTTGAAATGGGTGGCAAACCTGTGCCGGTGCTGACGGTTGTTATGGTGAACTTCGGTGGGTCAGGCGAACCGCGGCCCGAGGATCGAGCAGAAATGGCTTTCCAGGACGAGTTTTGGAAAGCTCAAGATGCCGCCCAAGCAGCATTTGCCAGGGCGGATTACGCTGGGGCGGAGCGTGAATTGGAAAAGGCCCAAGCCCTGATTGCGTCTGACGACGGTTCTCGGCACTCTCCTGAACGTTGGCAGTGGGCAATGACCACGGGTCATGTGAACATGGCGCGGCAGAAATTCGCGGACGCCGAGCAGTCGTATACGCAAGCTCTCAAACTCTGCCAAAACGACGACCCTGATACTCCGGAAGTTGCCGGGGCTTTATCCAGCCTGGGAAGTTTGTTTGCGCAAGAAAAGCAATTCGATCGCGCGCACGAAAATCTCACCAAATCCATATCGATCTATCGGAAGAATTTCACCAGGGTCGGAGCGGGCAACGCAGGGGCTCAACAAGTGTACGGACGCGCCATCGCTTATCAGTCCTGGATGCTTGTAAAACTCGCTTCCCAACACGGTGACCAGGCCGATGAGGTTCAACACTGCCACGCGGTTTTGGAGTTTCAGCGTTTTCTCGCCGATATGGATCGGGCGGCGTTCGTTTCGGCTTGCGGGGGGGAAAGCTATCGGCACACCGTAGACATCCGGCCTTCACGCGCCGGCGGGACGCGGCGCTACAATGTTTCGTGCGTATTCTGATTTCGGCGGGCGAGGCCTCGGGCGAAATGTATGGGGCACAGCTTATTGAGGCGCTGCGGCGTTTCGTGCCTGGCGGCGCTGGACGGACGAGGGCGGCGGTCCCCACACAGGATGGGGCTGGCCGCCTGGAGTTCTTCGGTGTCGGCGGGGATCGCATGCGCGCGGCCGGGTGCGATACGGTAGTCGATGCTAAGGATTTATCGGTCGTGGGCATCACTGAGATCCTCAGTCATCTCCCTAAGATCTGGGGCCTTTTCCACCGCCTGATCCGCGAAGCTGACCGAAGAAAACCTGACCTCGCCATCGTCATCGATTCGCCGGCGTTCAACTGGCGGGTGGCGCGGCAGATGCGCAAGCGCGGCATCCCCGTGGCGTACTACGTCTGCCCGCAGTTTTGGGCGTGGCGGCAAGGGCGAGTGCGGCTGCTGCGGAAATACGTCGACAAGGCGCTGGTCATCTTTCCCTTCGAAGAGCAGTTTTATCGCGAGCGGGGAGTGGACGCGTCATTTGTCGGGCACCCTCTTGCCGATCTTCCCCGCCCCGCCATCGAGCGCATGGACTATGCGCGGCAGAATAATCTTGATCCGGCCAAGGCTTGGATCACGCTGATGCCCGGCAGCCGCGGCAAAGAAGTGCGCATGAATTTGCCGGTGATTCTGGAGTCGGCCGCCAAGCTTGGGGCGGATTACGAATATCTCCTGCCGGTTGCGCCTACCTTGGATGCGTGGCTTCTTAAGCAGCAGATCGACGGCCCGGTTGCAATTCACTTGGTTCCGGAGGCGCTGCCGGCGCTGCTATCACTCGCGAGCCGGAATCATCGCCAGCGGCACGGCCACGGTGGAAGCGGCGATGATGAGTACGCCCTTCGTGATGGTCTATCGGGTTTCGCCGCTCACTTATCTGCTGGGCAAGCCGCAGGTGAAAGTCCCGTATTTCGCCATGGTGAATTTGATCGCCGGGAAAGAGATTGTTCCGGAGCTGGTGCAGAGCGACTTTACGGCTGACAAAGTCGTCCGGCAGTTGGAGAAGATTCTTGCCGATGGAGCGGACCGCGACCTCATGTTAGAAGGGCTGGCTGGAGTGAAGGCGCGACTGCGCGGGCCGGAGCGGGGGAATGCTCATCCTAGTGAGCGGGCTGCGGAGGTGATTTTTCAACTTATGGGCGAGGAGGCTTCTGTGTGATTCTGGCGAGCCTTTCGCCGGCGGGACGCCGGCGCTACAAGTCGCGGGCGAGTCGCCCGCGACCACATAGGCAGGCCTCATGGCTTGTCGGCGCACATCTTTTGCGTCACAATCTTCATCTAACTTGCTGCCAGGAGAGTGTTTTTGATGCCTTTTCGTGCCCGGCGTGCGCGTCGAACCTCTATCTTCTACTTTGCATTGCTGCTGCTTTCTTTTACGCTGCCCACCTGGGCGGCGGAGAAGGCGCGTCTGCGGGTCGACGACTATCAGATTGACGCCGAACTCATGCCGCATCTCCACAAGATTGTGGCCCGCGCCAAGGTGAAATTCACAGCGCTGGATGATCTTACCGTCGCCAGCTTCGAGTTGCATAACGATCTGCGGGTCACCAAGGTAGCCGATGCCGCCGGCAAGCCCCTGGCGGCGGAGCGCGTCACGCAGGACTCGACCGTGCGCGTGCAACTGCCGGATGGTCTGGCTAAGAATGCCTCGACTTCGCTGACCTTCGACTACGAGGGAACGCTCGACTCCGCCGATAACAGCCCGGTGCAAGGGCTTGAAGCTGGCCTCCATCGGCGATGACACCAGCTATCTGCTCTATGCGGGGCGCTGGTTTCCGGTGAGCGGATATGGCATCAACCGCTTCACCGCCACGATTAACGTGACCGTGCCGGCGCATATGATCGCGATCGGCAGCGGCAAAGCGACTGCCGGCGGCCTGGAGCCTGCGAAGAAGACTGCCGCCGGCGGGCTGGCGACCAAAACTTATAGCTTTGTGTGGGACAAGCCCAGTTTCCCGGGTACGATCGTGGCGGGAATTTTCCAGGAGTTCAAGAGCGACGAAGCTGGGCTCGATCTGCACATTTTCTTCAAGCCGAATCACAAGGATCTGGGAGCGGTTTACGCCGAAACCGCAGTCAAGGAATTTACCTACTACATTACCCTGTACGGGTCGGCGCCTTCTACCACGCTGAAGATTGTCGAGCTTCCTGACGACACCGTGCCCGCAGCCTGGGCGCCGGAGATCGCGGCCATCGCCAGCCGCGCAGTGACGGAGAAGGTGAACTACCGCCTGTTGGCCAATACCATCGCGCACCAGTGGTGGGGAGTTTCGGTCAGCCCGGCTTCGCGTGACGACTGGTGGATCAGCGACGGCTTTGCCCGCTATTCGGAGGCTCGCTATGTGGAGCAGGCGGCGGGAGCGGCCGGCCTTGAGGAAGCGGTCAAGGATATGTCCGTGGGAGCGCTGGCATATGACACGGTGCCGCTCTCACAGGCCAGCAAGCTCGATCTGTTTTCCCCTGAGTTTCAGTCGCTGGTCACCGATAAGGGCGCAATGATCCTGCACATGCTGCGCTGGGTAGAAGGCGATCAGAAGTACGATTTGACCATGCGCACCTTTGCCTCAAAGTACGCGGGCAAGTCAGCGTCGATCGACGACTTTCGCGCTATCGCCGAGCACGATTATGGCGACCAGTTGGCTTGGTTTTTCTCGCAGTGGCTGGATTCCACGGGCGCCCCGGAATTCAAGACGAAGTACTCGGTTTACCGCCTGAGCAACAATCCGGCGTGCGGTGCTCTGAAGGCAAACGCCACGTCTTGTTTTCGCGTTGTGGGCGAGATTTCGCAGGACCTTGATCTGTTCCGCATGCCGGTACAACTGAAGATCGATACCGACGGAAAGACGGAGATCAAGCGCGTGGAAGTAGTGGGTACGAACTCTCCTTTCACCGCCGAGACCTTCGGCCGGCCGCGGCGCATCGCGATCGACGCCGAGAATCGCGTGCTGAAGAACTCACCTGAGATCAGGCTGAGAGCCGCCATACAGCGCGGACAAGGGCTAGTGCAGCAAGGCGACCTATCGGGTGGTCTGAGCGAATTCAATAAGGCGCTGGAGAGCGATAAAAACAGCTCGCTGGCGCACTATCGTATCGCGGAAGTGTTCTTCCTGCAGCATAACTATCAAGCGGCGGCCAACGCCTACCGTGAGTCGCTCAATGGCAACGGCGAGCCGCGCTGGACCGAGGTCTGGAGCCACATTCAACTGGGAAAGATTTTTGACATCACAGGGCAGCGCGAGCGCGCCACCAACGAATACCGGCAGGCGTTGCAGACGAACGACAACACCCAGGGCGCGCTGGACGAAGCGCGGAAATATTTGCAGAAGGGGTACGAGGCGCCGAAGAAGGCGCCAGCGAATGGGGATTAGACTTGGATAGTGGCTCCATGTGGGGCGGACGCCTTCGTCCGTCTCCGGGTTTCGCGTGCAGCGGCGGTGCCTTCAGTCAGCAGGTGAACCAATCGACCGTGGTGCGGGAGGCGAAGGCCAGCCGAGCCTTGCTCGGCCTGGACCGGGCGAAGGCGCCCGTCCCCACACCATCCCTTAATACGCCCAGCGCATTAGAGCTACTCCTGCGGTAAATCCCGCGCCTACCGACGCCAGCAGAACCAGGTCACCCTTCTTGAGCTTGCCTTCCTGGCGGGCCGTCTCCAGCGCCAGCGGAATTGTCGCGGCCGTGGTGTTGCCGTAGCGATCGATGTTGACGATCACGCTTTCCGGCCGAAATCCGAGCCGCTCACCCGTGGCCGAAATGATCCGCTTGTTCGCCTGGTGGGGGATGAAGGCGTCGAGGTCAGCGCCGGTGAAGCCATTGCGCTTGAGAATGGCCTCGCACAGCTCGGTTTGCTTGCGGACCGCGAACTTGAAAACCGCCTGGCCATCCTGATGGACGAAGTGCATTTTCTGATCCACGGTTTCATGGGTGGACGGATGCAGGCTGCCGCCGCCGGGCATGAAGAGCGAACAGCCTCCGCTACCGTCCACCTCGTGGATAAAGTCAATCAATCCCAGGGAATCGTCATCGGCAGGCTCCAGGACGACGGCGCCCGCTCCGTCACCGAAAAGGATGCAGGTGGCGCGGTCGGTGTAGTCCATGATGGAAGACATTACGTCGGCGCCGATCACCAGGACTTTCTTGTGAGCGCCGCTGGCGATGAATTGCGCCCCGGCCTGGAGCGCGTACACGAACGCGGAGCACGCCGCAGAGAGATCGAATCCCCAGGCGCCCTGGGCGCCCAGCTTATGCTGCACCAGGCATGCGGTTGAGGGAAACAACATGTCAGGCGTGACCGTGCCCACGATGATGGCTTCAATGTCCGTCGGAGACAGACCGCGCTGGGCCAGCGCACATTTGGCAGCGGCGGCGGCCAGGTCGCTGGTGGCTACTCCTTTGTCCACAATGTGGCGCTCGCGGATGCCGGTGCGCGTGAGAATCCATTCGTCGGAGGTTTCGACCATTTTTTCGAGGTCGGCGTTGGTAAGGAGACGGGGCGGAACGTAGGTGCCGAGGGCGCTGATTTTCGCTCTTATCCTCGGAGGTGCAGGGTCGGTCACTTGATTAGGTTCTCCATGAAAATACGGAACGGTTATTCTGAACCACGGACGGGGCAATGTCCAACGCTAGTTGGATGGGGATGGTGCTGAAAAAGAGTCGCGGGGTTGGCCTGGCCGTAACTCCCGCCTACGCAGAAGTCTGCCGATGACTGCTCCGAATACTGCGTAGAGGGCTGCATTAGTTAGACCAACTATCGTCCACATGAAAGCGACAGCGCCCGAATCGGCTCAAGGTCGAAAAAGAGCTGGAACAGCAGAAGAGGGGGGACAAAGAACGATCGAGGCCCAGAACAAGGCTTCATTTAGAGGTGAGTAATCGTGAATTTCAAGATCGGTAGCAAGCGCGGCGGTGACCGCCAGCCCAAGCATGGCGAAACCGACAATTAGTTGCGACCGCTTATGCATCGAGTTTTTGCAGTTTACTGTCTGCGTCTGCGATTCCGGCGAAATGCAGTGAACACGAGGTAACACCCGACAGCAAAACCGGCAACAGCGAGTACGGTATTGTAAGCTATATCGAACGACAAAGTCCGGATTGCCAATGCTAGCAAGGCGCCGCCGAGCACGAGTCTTATGAGGTGGGCCGAATCAGGAATCAGCGCACCCGAAGTCCTTTTCGCGACATGGTGCGCAACCCGCAATCCCTGAGCAGGAGTAGTATTCTGCTGAAGCTCTCTAATTTCCTGTTCCCACTCTTGGCGTGACTGGTACTCTTTGTCCATTGAAGAACTGAATACTAAGCACGTTACCGGGTAAGAAAAGCCAGGCACCGGAAGCCCACTGCACACGCAAGAGCCCGTTACCGTTGCTTCCTTCCGGACCTGGCGGGGTTGGCGGGAGTACGTTGCGTGGGACCGATGCCTGACCCATTTCATTCTAGCATCTGATTTTGGAGGCAGCGGGTGTCGGGGCTGGATTGAAAACGAAGACGGCATGGCAGCGCCGCGCCCATATACATTCACGTCTCCCAAGAACAGATTCAGAGGCTGCAAAAAATACTGACAAGCAATTTAGATTTGTCATTTCGAGCGGAGCGAGAAATCTGCTTTCCCTTGCCGCCGGCAGAAGGCAGACTCCTCGTCGCTCCGCTCCTCGGAATGACGATTTTGGACTTCGTCAACGGCTGTGCCCCGCCCAAAGGGAGCGTTCTCCGCAGCCTCTTTATTGGTTCGTGTCGCTTCTCTCCAGTCTAGGGCGGTCTTCGTGAGGACTCTTTGACGTAGGCACCACGGTCAAAGAAGACTGCAAGGTGAAGTTCAGTACCGTTTCCGAGGGCAACTTGATCTGTTGACCCTTGGTGGCCGCCTGCACTCCGCCACCCAGGCCGCCACCTGCGGCAGCTCCGATGGCGGCACCCTTGCCGCCGCCTGCGATGCCTCCGATGATGGCTCCGATGGCCGCTCCCGCGCCCACTTTTTCAGCGGTGTTCTTGCCCCGCGAACTGCCCTCGCGGTGATACTGATCGGTCTGGATGTTGTAGTACTTTCCGCCTACCGCGATGCGGTCCAGTTGCAACGTCAGCAGAGACTTTCCGGCGAACTTTCCGGCGCTTTGCACGGCTACGATGTGCCCTTCCACGTCATAGCCAGCGGGAACGGCCACGTCGCCACTTTCTCCGGAGAGCGGCGAATTTAACGTCGCGTGGAAAGTCTGGCCCTGCTGGCTGGCCTCCGAGTCGATGGTATCGACCAGGCGCACTGCCAGCGTCGTTCCCGAGGGGATGGTTACCTTCTGGGGCGGAGGCGGCGGCACCGGAGCGGGCGGTGGCACAGGCGTCACATCCGGACTTGGCGGAGGCTGCATTTGTGCTTCTGCCATTGGCGCTGGTTGATTCGTCATAGGAGCCGAACCATAGTCCTCGGTTGGATTGGGTGTTCGCCGGTGATGACGGCTGGGACTCGGCTTGGAAGGCCTGGGCCTCGCCGGCTCTGGAGCCGGGGCAGGCGCCTCCGTGGGTGCGGGTGCAGGCGCGGGCGCGGGCTGGGCCTGCGCAGTTTCTGCCGGAGCTGGGGGCGCTCCCACTTGCAGGTTGTTCACTACCTGCTTAACGCCCGGCGCTGCTGCAGCATACCGCGCCGCCGCCTCACGCTGGGCTTCGTTGTCCACGGAGCCGCCGAGCGTGACCGTTCCATTCGCCGACTGGATCGAAATCTGCTTGCCCTGCAATCCAGAATCGCCGTTGAGACTGGCCTGAATGTCGCTGGAAATCTTTGCGTCATCCGGCTTGTTGGAGCAGCCGGTGGCACCTCCCAAGACAGCAATAAGCAAAACCGCGGCAAGGTAATAAGAAACTCTCGCCCTCATAGAAGTCACTCCTGTCGATATTACCGATAGTAGTTTAGATGCAACTTGGACGCTTGGATTCGATCAATATTACGCCAGGAAATCCCTGGCGCACCCGGCCCCTTGCGTTTTCTCGAATGAAGTGATTACGGCGGCTGTGGAATCCTGGCCCGGGCCAGAATTTAGCGTTTTGCCGACTGCCTCAACTTTGGTGTAGGAATTTGTAGTCCAGAACCGAGGCGGCGATAGTGGAACTGCTTTCGCCCGCGGGACCGTCTTGCGAGCGAGTGACCTGCCCCTGGCAAACCACCGTACTGTTCTTTTGGCCGGAAATTTCCTCCGGCATTTCAAAGATCATCTCCAGCAGAGTGTTTGGCGGGAATGTCTGCTCGCCCCGCAGAAGCAGGCCCGACTGGCTTAGGTTCTCGATTTTCGCCTCGTACCATGCGGTTCCGAACTTCACGCGGTAGCGTACCGGGATTCGCAGTTTCACACGCCGGGCGCGGGGAACCCAGGTTGGTTTTGGGGTGTGAGTGCTGGAGGAACCGCCATCGGCCGCCGCTGTCTCCGTGGCAGCCGTGTCCACGCGCTCGGTGCGGCGCATGGCTTTCCAGTCATACTTGTACTCGGTGGCGCAGAGCACGCAAACCTGGTAGTAGTCGCCGTCGGCGGACCGCCGCGGCCAGGAGAACTCGTGAGAACAGTGTCCTAGGGTAAGAACGTCCATTAATTTCTGTGACATGGGTGAACTTGCCGGGAGGAACACCGGACCAAATATCATGCGATGGAAGCATCCAGTTGGGTAGGTTACGTTCGTCTAGTTCGTCGAATAGGACTGTGAACCGGCTGTGCCGTGTATCATCAGCGCGTGGACGGCGTAAGTGCTTTCGTTCTAGCGGGTGGCAATAGCACCCGCATGGGTGAGGACAAGGCTTTTCTGGAGCTGGCCGGTCGAACGTTGCTGGCGCGCGCCTTAGAAATCGCCAACCAAGTGGCGGACGACGTACGAATGGTGGGCGATGCGGGAAAATTCCTTCCGTTCGGCCGGGTAGTGGAGGACGTGTTTTCGGATCGAGGACCCCTCGGAGGCATCCATGCGGCGCTGCTCTGCAGCACGGCGGAACTGAATCTGGTGCTGGCGGTCGATCTGCCGTTTGTGGAATCGCGCTTCCTGGAGTACTTGATTTCAGCCGCAAGCCAGGTTAACGCTGTGGTTACGGTGCCCCGCGCCGGCGGAGGGTTTCAGCCGCTCTGTGCCGTCTACCGGCGCGATTTTGCGGCGGTCGCGGAAAAGGCCTTGCGCAAGGGCAAGAATAAGATTGACGCCTTGTTTACGCAGGTGGAAACCCGCGTCATTACGGAGGAGGAGTTGTCACGCGCTGGTTTTTCCCCGGCCATGTTTCGTAACTTGAATACCAGGCAGGAATGGGAGAAGGCGAAACTGAAAGCCGAGGCGAAAGGCGGTCGCTCGGAAGCAATCTAAGACTGACAGGCCTGACCGTATATCATGAAGCGGGGTAGCTGCGTGCGAGCGTAAAGCAAAATCCCCGACCACAAACGAATCATGCCCACCGTTCCGAAGCCCGAACCGTACATCGCGTTTCACGACGTATCCAAAGCATTCGGTGAAAATCATGTGCTCAGGCACGTCACTTTCGATGTGCTTCCCGGAGAGACCGTTTGCATTCTGGGACGCAGCGGCGTGGGCAAGTCGGTGGCGCTGCACCACATCATGGGTTTTCTCAAGCCGGACTCCGGGCGCGTGATCGTAGCGGGCGAAGACATTACCGACTACGGTGAGGAGGATCTGGAGCGCATCCGCAAGAAAGTGACGATGGTCTTCCAGAACGGCGCGCTGTTCGACTCCTTGACGGTGGGCGAGAACGCCGCATTTCCCCTGCGGGAGCGCGGCGGCATGAGCGAAGAGCAGATCTTTCAGGTAGTCGATGGGCTGCTGGACATGGTGGGAGTCAAGGAGATGCGGGATTTGCTGCCCTCCGATCTTTCCACCGGCATGAAGCGCTCGGTGGCGATTGCGCGGGCGCTGGCCGCTCGCCCGGAGTGCGTGCTCTACGACGAGCCCACGACGATGGTTGATCCCATGATGGCGCAACTTCTCGGCGACCTGATCAAGCGCCTGAAGCTTCAGTTGCACCTGACCAGCGTGGTAGTGACGCACGACATGCGACTGGCCAAGAAACTGGGAGACCGGATTGTCTTTCTTTACGAAGCCAAGGTGCTTTTCTTCGGCACGTATGCGGACATGGAGAAATGCCAGGAACCGATTGTGCAGGAGTTCCTGGAGCTGGATGAGCTGCATCTAGAGGCGTAGGCGTCATTTGGAGCTAGGCGACGCCTCCGGTTGTCATGCTGAGTAAGCCGGGGCAAGCGGAGCGCAGCTCCGGCGCAGTCGAAGCATCCCTGCCTCACCACCAGCCGTGGGTGCCCGGTTACGGAATATTTGCCGCGACTTTCAGCCGCTTGAGAATTAACTGCCGTAGGCGCATAGACTGTGGGCAGGGTAGGGATCCTTCGACTGCGTTTTTCCTGCGCATTCGCGCAGGAAAAACTCCGCTCAGGATGACAAAACGGCAGAAGTCTTTCAGGCGCTCAGTATTAAAGACGCGCCGCCGCCGTTAAAATCCCACACTAACCAATCGTTCCAAAGTAATCGCGGTATTCGCAGACTCGCCCTTGAATATTTTCTCCACGTACTTGGCGATCAAGTCCGCTTCCAGATTAACCGGATCTCCTTGCTTGAGCGATTTGAGGTTGGTCATCTTCACGGTGTGAGGAATGATCGCCACCGTCACCTGCGTCCCCTCAATTTTCGCAACAGTCAGGCTGATGCCTTCGATGGAAAGCGAGCCTTTGAAGATCACATAGCGTGCCAGGTCCGGCGGAATTTCAATGCGTAGCCAAAAGTCATCGGCATCGGGAATGGGCTCGAGCGCGAGGAATTTGCCTGTGCCATCGACGTGGCCCTGCACGATGTGTCCACCCAGGCGGCCATCGGCACGCATGGGCAGTTCGAGGTTCACGAGGGCGCCTTTCTTTATTCTCGAAAAGGAGGTGCGGTTCCAGGTTTCTTCGGCCAGATCGGCGGCGAAAAACTTAGGCTTAATTTCGACCGCAGTCAAGCAGACGCCGCTCACCGCGATGCTATCGCCTTCCTTCAGTTCCTTAACCAACCGTGACGCGGCGACGCTGAGGCGGCGATTGCCGTTTTTGTGGGCAATCCCGATAACGCGCCCGACTTCTTCGACGATGCCAGTGAACATGGTGTGCTTACATCATAGCGGCAAACCACTCGGCAGTCAGCATTCAGTCAGTCGAGGCGACGGGGGCTGAATGCTGAGTGCCGGATGCTGCTTCTTACGCATACGGATCCCTCAAATATCCCTCAACCGCGAAATCTTCTCCGAAGCGGTGCAGGCGGAATGACTTCACGTAAGCCGCATCCTGCATGTGCTGGAAGCCGGCGCCTGCGGCAAACGGCACCGAGCCGGTTCCCGCCAGAATTTTGGGCGCGTAATAGAGAAATACTTTGTCGACCATGCCCGATGCGAGAGCCGCCCAGTTGACCATGGCGCCGCCTTCGATCAACAGGCTGGTGATCTCGAGTTCGGCCAGGCGGCGGGCAATTCCGGGCATGTCGGGACGGCCGTCGGCGCTCACGGTCGGAATCTGCTCCACCCGGATGCCGTGCTCCTGCAGCTGTTTTTTTCTCTTCTCTTCCGCAAACGAACACAGCACCAGCAAATCATCTTTGGCCGTCTTGACCACGCGCGACTCCAGCGGCAGACGCAGCCTCGAGTCCACAATTACCCGCATCAGCGGGCGGCGGCGCGGCTTGCCGGTGCGGTCGGTGAGCAGCGGGTCGTCGGCCACGATGGTGCCTACGCCGACCATGATGGCGTCGTGCTGATGGCGCAGCTCCTGCACGTGAGCGCGTGCGGGCTTGCTGGTGATCCAACCTCCGGTGACCCCGCCGGCGCCTAGAGCGGTTGTCGGCCGCGATTCGCTGGGCGGCGGCGCGATTTTTCCATCCAGGGTCATCGCCGCCTTGAGCGTGATCAGTGGAGTGTGGTGGCGAATGTATTTCGCAAACGACTCGTTCAGCGCCCTGGCACCTTCTTCCAGCATGCCGGAGGTGACCTCGATGCTGGCGTCTCGCAGGCGAGCGAATCCCTGTCCACTGACCTGAGGATTCGGATCCTCCATGCAGGCCACTACGCGGCGGATGCCGGCGGCAATAATCGTGTCGGCGCATGGGCCCGTGCGCCCCTGATGGGAGCAAGGTTCGAGGTTGACGTAAAGGGTCGCGCCTCGCGCCTTGGCGCCGGCTTGCTCGATCGCCAGAACCTCCGCGTGCTTTATTCCGTCATATGTGTGGAAGCCGCTGCCTACGATTTCGTTTTGATCATCGATGATCACCGCTCCTACGCACGGATTGGGCGAGGTCAGGGCGATGCCTTCCCGCGCCAGGTCGAGGGCGCGGCGGAGGAAGTGCCCGTCATCGCAGGGTGTGGTCATTGATAGGATTATTTCACCACGGAGGCACGGAGACACGGAGAAGAGCGAGGAAATCGAGGCCGTTGCCTCGAACGCTACTGCTTTCGAGGCGGGAAGAATGAGTTGATTTCTTCCTCGGGCTCAGCGACAGCAGCGCCACTGCGACCTCTAGGTCCACGCCGCACCGGCGCAAATCTGTCCGCATACGGCTCGGCTGGCGGCTCGGCTTTGCCGCGCAAGAGCCGGCGCAAGAAGTCGCTCAGCTTCTGGCGCCGGGAGCGCGACTTGTCTGGTATTGCCACTCGGTGTCTCTGTGTCTCCGCGGTGAAAGGCTTTATGCGAACAGCGAATCCACAAAATCTTTGGGACTGAAAGGCAATAAGTCGCCGGCCTTTTCCCCGACTCCGACGTATCGTACCGGCAATCCCAACTCCCGCGAGATGGCGACCACCACACCACCTTTAGCGGTGCCGTCGAGTTTGGTCAGGACGATCCCGGTCACACCCGCCGACTGCGTGAACAGCCGTGCCTGCTGCAGGCCGTTCTGCCCGGTGGTGGCGTCCATCACCAGAAGGGTCTCGTGGGGCGCGCCCGGAATGATGCGTTGCGCGGTGCGCTGCATTTTCTCCAGTTCGGCCATCAGGTTGGTTTTGGTGTGTAGCCGGCCGGCCGTGTCCACGATGACATAGTCGGTCTTGCGTGCGCTTGCGGCCTGCAACGCGTCGAAGAGAACGGCCGCCGGATCGCCTCCGGCTTTGGTGCGGATTACTTCGGTCCCGGTGCGCTCTCCCCAGATTTCCAGTTGCTCGATGGCGGCCGCGCGAAAAGTATCGGCAGCGCAGAGCAGCACGGTCTTGCCCTGGGAGCGCAGCACCTGCGCCAGCTTTCCGATGGTGGTGGTTTTGCCTGTGCCGTTGACGCCCACCACTAGAATCACCTCCGGAGTTCCGTCCACTGTTCGTACCGGGCGGCTGTTGACGGCAGTAAGAATGGCCAGCAATTCTTCTTTCAGCAGGCGCTTGAGTTCGTCTCCGTTCTTAATTTGCTTGCGGTCGGCCTTTTCGCGCAGCTTGGCTAGCACTTCGTTCGTCGTGGTAGTGCCCAGATCTGCGCCGAGCAGAGTGCCTTCCAAATCCTCCAGCGTGGCGCGATCGATCTCCTTGCCGATGGAAATCACATCTTCGATGCGCTCGGCGAGGTTTTCCCGCGTGCGCGTCACCGCCTCTTTCATGCGGTCGAAAAAGCCGGGTTTCTCTTCCGTGCTGCCGAAAAGGGTTTGGATCATGGAGAATCAGCGCAATTGGAGCTGAGCAGCAATTATAGCGGTCGGGCGAGGAGAGGAACGGCTCAGAAGACCGCGGCATCCGAAAGTTTTCGATGTGTTTTCTTTGCGAACTTTGCGGCGTTCCTTTGCGTTCCCTGCGGTTAAAGGCTTTAAGCGCTCTAATCGCAAAGAACCCAAAGGAAGCACAAAGGCCGCAAAGTTAACAAAATTGAACCGAGCTACGACCCTTCTGAAACCAGCGACTAAGCGCCCGCTATGGTGGCCGCACCTACTGTGGCGGCTTCGGCTTCGGGCTCGGTTTGAGGCTTTGGCGGTGCTGGTGCCAGCGACGAGCGCTGGACGCGAATCTCTCCGCGCTGATAAATCGCCGCCAGCGCCGCGACCGCCGCCGGATCGAGCCGCTTGCCGGAGAGGTTGTGAATGACCTTCAGCGCATCCTGCGGATCGTAAGCCTGCTGGTAGGGCCGGTTCGTGGTCAGGGCATCGAAGGTATCGGCTACCGAGATGATGCGCGGCAGCAGCGGAATCTCGTCGCCCTTCAGGCCGTGCGGATAGCCGCGGCCGTCGAGCGACTCATGGTGCAACTCGATGCCCGGGATCATTTCCCTCAACTGCGCCACCGGACGCAGGATGTTGGCGCCCTTGGTGGTGTGGGTTTTCATGATCGGCAAATTCTTCCGTCGTCAGCGCGCCCGGCTTCTTCAGAATGCGGTCCTCGATGCCGATCTTGCCCACATCATGCAGTTGGGCGGAGACGCGCACCACTTCGATAGCTTCTTCCGACAATCCCATTTCCTTGGCGATCAGCATCGAGTAGCGCGTCACCCGGTCGGAATGGCCGCGGGTGTAGGGATCCTTTTCGTCGACCGCGCCGGCCAGCATTTGAATCGAGCCCATAAACAGGTCGCGGTTCTGCTGGGCGGCATTTTTCAGGTCGAGCACGAACTGCTCGAGTTCCTCCGTCATGATATTGAACGTTTAGGCCAATTCGCCGATCTCGGTGCGGCTTTGCAGCCGGACACGCTGCGAGAAGTCGCCGCGGGCAATGGCGCGGCTGGATTGCGTGAGCACCTTCAGCGGGTGGGTGATGCGCTGCGCCGCGTAGATGCTGATCCCTACGCTGAGCAAAACCGCGAGCAACGCCAGCATGCGTGCCGTGCGCTGCATTTCAAAGACGGCTCTGTAGGCTTCGTCGCGGGGCTTTTGCACGACCACGGCCCAGTCCAGATTCAACACCGGGCTGTAGGTGCCGAGCATCTTGGTTTCGGTTTTGCCTTCGTTCAGAGTAAATTCCCTTGTCGCCGCCACCAGTTGCGCCTTCCCGGTTTGTTCTACGAAGTTCTTCACGATTTCCAGGCTGGTCATGTCCTGGCCGGTAACGTATTCGGTGGTGGCGCTGGCCACCAGCCGGCCCTCGTTGTCGACTACGTACGGGGTCAGGCCGCTGCGCTGCACCTCCTGCAGGCGCCGGATCAGGAATTGCAAATCGACTACCGCGCCGATCATGCCCAGGAAGCGGCCGCTGTACATGACCGGCGCGCTCACCAGCATGACGGTGCGCGAAGCCTTGCCGCTGCCCACCACCAGCGCCGGGCCGTTGTAGGCGCGGCCTTCTCTGGCGGCGGCGTAGGCGCGCTCCAGTTCGCGCTGCAGAAAGGCGTCGGTAGCGATGCGCCCGGCCGAAATGCCCCGGGCCTGCGCGTTTACCAACGTGGCATAGGCCAGATTGTCCGAAGAGGAAACGAATGTCTCGAGCAGGGCCCGCAGTTCGGGAACTTCGACATTGTCGCCGGAAATTTCTTCTCCGCTGGTAACCTGCACCGCGGAAGAGAGATTGGCCAGCATCATGCGCAGGGATCCCTGGCGTTGCGAGATGTCGTCCGCGAGCGAACGCGTTACCGTATTCTGCAGCAGGCGCTCGTTGGTGATCAGGCGGTCGCGGTTGATGGCTTCTACCTTGGCCGAGTAGAAATACATGGGCACGACGCTGATGAGTATGAGCACACCGAGGATCACGTACAAAATAGGGATGCGGGATGGGGCGGAGATTCTCAGAGGCACAATGGTCCTACGGCACCGTGGGGCGCACAGCCAGATCTTCCTTAAAAGTTTACTTTGAGTCCAGACCGCAGGCGCTGGAGATTGCTTGGTTTCGGGGTTACGGAAGTACTCCAGAGGTGATAGTCGTCGGTCACTAGGGGGAAAGATGGTGAATCGTCAGGAACTCGATTGGAGATATCTGGTCATCTGGGAATTTCGGATAAAACCTGGCATGAGGGAGCGGTTCGAGTCGGCATATGGTCCGAGCGGACGCTGGGTGCAGTTATTCCGGCAAGGCGAGGGATATGTCACGACAGAGTTAAAGCGTGACTTTAAAGATGAAAGTCTCTACACGACATTAGATTTTTGGGTATCTCGCGGGGCCTACGAGCGCTTTCGTGAGCAGCATGAGGCGGAGTACAGGGGGATTGACGCCGAATGCGAGGGGCTAACAGACAGCGAAACCGAGGTTGGGAGGTTCGAGAGAGGGGAGTTTTAGAGGTCCCTGTGCTCCCCTGTGCCTCCCTGTGGTTGAGGGCTTTCGATTCAACCACAGGGGTCACAGGGAAGCACAGAGGACTCAACGATTCATGCCATGGTAGCGCGGCGATCGCTTCCACGCGTGCTACCATGTGACCCTTCCGTTTGAAGAGGAGCCTTCGATGTTTTCGTTCCGGGTCATCTTGCTCGCACCGCTTCTGGCGCTTTCCTTCGTTGGGAGCAGTGCGCAATCACAGGATGATCCGGGCCATCAAGTCGTCGTTCCCCTGCATACGATGCGGTCAGGGCAGTGGGTGGAGAAGGTATGGGGCGATCCGAGCAAAGCCGGAGAACCCTTTGTAATTCGGATTCACAACGATGCGGGTTACATCGTTCTGCCGCATGTTCATCCGATCGACGAGAACGTCACCATCGTAAAAGGGAGCTGGTCAGTCGGAATGGGCCGGCTGTTCAGCCAGGCGGCGCTCGAGCCAATGGAACTCGGAAGTTCCGGGATTGTGCCAAAGAATATGGCGCACTTTGCATGGGCAAAGACAGACACAATCATCCAAGTCCACGGCATCGGACCATTTTCAAGCACGGTAGTTGATCCGGTATACGAGCTGACGGATGAGGGCGTGTTCTTGCTGACGTCTTTGCTCCTGCCAGGTCGTCCGACCTCGGCGAGCCCGCCGGACTGCTTCGCTCTAAAGATTGGCGCACAAGTACACGGCGATTCCGGCGAAGGTGTTGTGGTCGGCGCACGGTGCTCGCCGGCCAATCATCTCACTGAGTATTGGGTTCAAAAACCGGACAGCGAGCGATTCTGGGCGACTTTGCCCGAGCTAAAGCCACTGTAATTCGTTGCGGAGCGGCGCAAATGGGTTCCTAGAGTTCGCTCTTGGCGGTTCGCGTCATCAGATCGCGAATGGCGTCGCGCGGCGGCTTTCCATCGTGGAGGATCGCGTACATCTGCTCTGTGATAGGCATTTCCACGCCGCGTGCCCCCGCCAGTCCAACTGCGGCATGGGTGGTAAAGACTCCCTCAGCCACGCTGCCGTGCATACCCGCGAGAATCTCCGGCAGCTTATGGCCGCGGCCCAGTTCAACTCCGACCCCGCGGTTGCGCGAGAGGCCGCCGGTGCAGGTGAGAACCAGATCGCCAAGCCCCGCCAGCCCGGCCATGGTTTCCTGCCGCCCACCGCAGGCCACGACCAGACGCGTCATTTCCGCCAGGCCGCGAGTGATGAGCGCGGCAATCGAATTGTGACCCAGACCCAATCCATCGCATACGCCCGCTGCGATCGCGATAATGTTTTTCAATGCGCCGCCTAGTTCGACTCCGATAACGTCGTCGTTGGTGTAGACGCGAAAGCCGGGATCGCCGAACTCGCGTTGAACGGTTTCGGCCAGCACCTTGTCTGGCGAAGCAACCGCGATAGCCGTGGGATCGCCGCGAGCTACTTCCCTGGCGAACGTGGGCCCGCTGAGCGCGCCCAAACGGGGCACGAAGCCGCCGTCCGCTGCAACGGTTTGAGAGATCACTTCGGTCATACGCAGCAGAGTTGTTTCCTCCAGGCCTTTGGTCGCGCTCACGATGGGCACTTCCCTCTTCAGATGTGGGCGCATGCTCTGAAACAGGCGGCGAACATGCTGAGAAGGCATGGCGCTCACTACGATTTCCGCATCAAGCAGGGCTTCTTCCAGATCGGCGGTTACTGTGACGCAATCGGGAATAGATTGGCCGGGAAGAAAAAGCTCGTTGACATGACGTTCGGCAATCGATTCGCGCACTTCTTTCTCATGAGCCCATAGGCGCACCCGATGTGTGCCCTTGCGCCCCAGCACCACGGAGATCCCAGTTCCCCAGGCGCCGGCGCCGACGATAGCGATGCGGCTCATGATTCTTTGTGCCTCAGTTGGAAGCGGTTTTCGGTACCCGTAAGCAGGCGGCGGATATTTTCATGATGCTTGGCAATGATCAATATGCAAGCCGCGGTCATGCAGAGCAGTATGGCAGGTTGGTTCCGCTCCCCGTCGAGTAACCAAGCCAGCAGCGGAACGAAAGCTACGGCGATAATCGATCCCAGTGAAACACGACGGAAGATTGCAACTACGGCAAGGAAAACTGCAACCGCGGCCACAACCGCGGAGGGAGCCAGGAGAACAAACGCCCCCAGACCGGTAGCGACGCCTTTGCCTCCGCGAAACTTCAGCCACACCGGAAAGACATGGCCCAGGATTGCGCAGAATGCCGCCACGGCGGGCAGCGTAGTGTGGCCGGGGAAGAGTGCGCGAGCCAGCATTACGGCGGCGACGCCCTTCAGCGCATCGAAGATCAGGGTTAGAACGCCGAGCGCCGTGGACGAGCGCGCTACATTCGTCGCGCCGATGTTGCCGCTGCCGCTTTGGCGGACGTCTTCCCCGCGGAAAACGCGCACCAGGATGTAGCCGAAAGGGATGGAGCCCAGGAGATAGGCCAGGGCGGCGGTGATGAACACGGCGTTAGTGGAGAGGGAAACTGTCATGAGCCACTTGCATACATTCGCGGCTTGTTTGCGCGCCGCTGAGACGGCGGTGCTACGAAAGCGCAAACCTCGCGATCTTTGTATAGCGCGATCCGCCCCGCAAGAGTTGGCTCTCGAACAGAAAGAACTCGCGGGCGGTCATCGTACCAAACTCGGGTACCGGCCGCGCGCTCAATTTCTCCTGCAGGCGCTGAAAGCTAGAGTTCGGGCCGTCGCCCTTACGCCAGCCCGGCGCACCAGAGCGCCCACCGCCGCGAGCCAGCGTGAGATGCGGACTGAAGGGATGATCTTCTCGCGCGACGCCGAGAGCGGCCACGGCATCGTCCACGGCTTTGGCGAGCGATGCCAATTGTGGGCCCGATTCGATCCCGACCCAGAAGACGCGAGGGGCTTTGGGGGTGGGAAAGAAGCCGTAACCCCGGAAGGTGATTTCCATCGGATCAGGCTGAATGGAAGAGAGAGCGAGCTTGATGTTCTGTACGGCCTCCTCGGATTTCTCGCCGACAAATTTCAAGGTGACGTGCAATGACTCCGGCCGTACCCAGCGGACATCAGGCGCGAATTCGTGCACACCGTCGAGGAAGCGCTGAATGCGCTCGCGGATGGTGTCGTCGATGTCGAGGGCGATGAAAATCCGCATTTAGCACTTGGCATTTGGCATTTAGCCAGTTGCGCCCCAGTGGCGCTCTCCCTAGATGCTGTGTTGTTAACGCAGGGCCAAAGGCCCTGCTCCACCCAAATTCTTCCGCAGCCTCCGAAGGCGTGCCATCCCACGGTCGATCTTCGCTGAATGCTGAGTGCCGGGGGATAAGTGCCAAGTGCCAAGTGCTAAATGCCAAATGCTCGCTACATCATCTTCCTTCTCACCATATCCAGCGCCTGCTGCGATGCGAACCAGCGGATGCGGCTGCGGTCGCCGGGAAAATTCTTCTCGACGACTTCCGTTCCCTGCTCGCTGGCCAGGGCGTGAAATACCAGGCCCACGGGTTTTTCGGGGCTTCCACCCGTGGGTCCGGCTACGCCCGTGATGCCGATGCCTAAGGTCGTGCCGCAGCGCTTACGGATTCCCTCCGCCAGCGCGGCGGCGACTTCCCTGCTTACCGCGCCGTGCTTGGCGATCAGCTTAGCCGGAACATCGGCGAAAGCCGTCTTCATCTCATTGGAGTAGACCACCGCTCCTCCGGCAAAATAACGCGAGCTGCCGCCTACCGAGGTAATACGTTCCGCGACCAGCCCGCCGGTGCACGATTCCGCCACCGCCAGCGTAGCGCCGCGCATTTGCAGGTAGTAGCCGACGATCTGCTCCAGCGACTCGCCATTGTCCGAGAAAACAAAATCGCCGAGTTCGGCTTCGATCTCGGTAACCAATTGATCTACGCGTTGCTGCGCGGCCTCCGTCGATGCCGCGCAGGTTTTCAAGTGCAACTGGACTTCGCCTCTTCCGGCGAGGATCGTCGTCTGCACATCGGTGTAACGTTTGTAGATGGGAGCAACCCGCGCGTCGACGTGTGACTCGCCCATCATTGCAATCTTGAGTTCGCGGGTCACGATAAATTGCTGCGGCAACTTCTCGCGCAGGCGCTCCATGCACTGCTCGTCAAAAAGAGCCTTCAATTCATGCGGAGGCCCGGGCAGCAACAGAATGATTCTCTCTGCGCCTTCGTACTCTCCGTTGACCCACTGCCCGGGTGCGGTCCCGTTCGCGTTAGGCAGCACGGTGGCGCCTGCGATCACGTCCGCCTGCTTGGTGTTGTTCGAGGTCATCTTCCATCCGCGTGCCGCGAAGCGTCGCTCCAGGCTGGCGACAATTTCCGGGTTGCGGTGAAGTTCGAGTCCCAGCGCGCCGGCGACTGCTTCGCGCGTGAGATCGTCCTCGGTTGGTCCCAGTCCGCCCATGAAGATGGCAATCTCTGCGCGCGACAGGGCAAGACGCGCTGACGCGGTGAGCTGCTCGAGGTTGTCTCCGACAATCGTTTTGAAGATTACTTCGACGCCCAGTTCGTTGAGCCTTTGGGTCAGATAGAGGGAGTTCGTGTCCTGGCGGAAGGGGGTCAGCAGCTCCGAGCCTATGGCGATGATCTCGGCATTCACTGGAGCAGTTTAAATGAAAGATCGCTTCTCCTGTGGATCCGCGCAGGCTTAGGGGCTTAAACACAGGGGACACAGGGAGGCACAGGGAATACCTTCACTCGCGACGAAGTGCTGATGGCTGACGGCTAGTTCAGTGACAATCCCTGAATATTCCACGAAAGATGATAGACCGCGCCGGTTGTGGCCAACACGGCGGAACGGCCGGGCGCAAAGGCCAGACCAACCAGGCCTGAGCCCGCGACTGCCAGAGACGCTTTGCCATCCGGTGTGATTCTTACGATCCCGCGCTTGCCTCCGAGTGATGCTGCGACGTAGAGATTTCCGTCCACATCGCAAGCCAGTCCCTGCGGACGCCCCAAACCGCGGTAGTAGGTCGAGACGGTTCCGTGCATGTCGACCTTGTAAACGCAGTCGAAGCTCGAGGTCGTCGGTCCGGTCACGAACAGGTCGCCTTGCAGACCAAACGCCAGATGGTATGCCGAGACGCTCGGCTCCAGAGTGGCAAATACAAAAATCTGCCGGTCAGGGGCGATTTTGAAAATAGTACCGCTGCGGTCGCCGACATAGAGGTTTTCGCTGCGGTCAAAGGCAATGCCGGTAGCGACTCCCATGCCCTCGGCGTACGAGGACATGGTTCCGTTCGGCGCAACCCGATACACGGTGCCGTCGTAGCGCGAAGAAACATACATCTGGCCGGCGCGATCGAAAGCGATCGCGGTAGCGTTCATCATGTCCGCTACGAACGGCTTGACGGTGTAGTTGGTGTCGATCTTGTAAATGGCCACCGGCACCTTCTGCCCACGCGATCCGGAGAAAGTGACATAGATATTGCCTTCGGCGTCCAGCGCCGGGTTAGTCACGGGATGCAGATTCTCGGCGATGGGCGCAGCCACCTGAATTTGGTGCGGATTGCTGGAATGGCCGTTGGTAGAGACGATGATCGGCCCGGAGGCAGCGCCCGGAGGCACGCGCGCGACAAGAAACTCATCGGCGCTGACCACCACCGCGCCCTCCACTTCGCCGAAGCGCACTTGCGGCCGGCGCAAATCCTGCGGTCGTAGCCCACTGCCCGTAATCCGCACCTCGCCGCCCGGCAGGGCGGCATTCGGAGCTACCGCTTCAATGTGTGGATTGCCGTTGACGTTTTTTTTGCCCAGCAAGCGATCGGAAATTCCCATCGGTTCCAGCTTTCCCAAGTTTCTCGCCCGTAGCCTGAAAACTCTATCGCGGCAACAGACCGAAATGCAGCAGGACATGCATAATGGCCAGCGCATACAGACCGGCGCCTACGTCATCTATCACAATTCCAGTGCCCTCCGGAAGGCGCTCCAGGCTGCGCACCGGCGGGGGCTTCACGATATCGAACGCTCTAAAAAGTATAAAGCCCAGCACAAGAGATTTCCACGACACGGGAACGAAGATTAGCGCGATGAGTTGGCCGGCGACTTCATCGATCACCACGAATTGGGGGTCTTTGAGTCCGGTGGCGCGCGAAACTTCGGTGGCGGCGGGAATTCCAACCGCCACCGCGATCGCAGCCAACGCAATTGCAGCAGCAGGCTGCATGCCCGGCGCTATCCAGCGCGTGAGCAGCCACCAGAGAAGCACCGTAGCCGCTGAGCCCCACGTTCCGGGCCCAGGGCGTAGCAGGCCGATCCCCAAAAAAGTGGCTGTGAGCTTGGCCCAGAGCGGGGCGCGTGGGCGGGACGCCCCCGCGACAGCCGGCGGGACGCCGGCGCTACGGTCGAGTTTCGGCACATCGCTCATGAGTCTTGTAGCGCCGGCGTCTCGCCAGGCGCATTAGTCGTCCGGTTCCGAACCGTCCGCTACTCCCTCATCCGCATCCTGCACCGGCGACGAAATCACATACGCGCCGCTGGCCCATTTCCCCAAATCGATCAGCCGGCAGCGCTCACTGCAAAAGGGAAACTCGGGGTCTTTGGAGTGCACCAGCTTCTTGCAGGTGGGACATTTCAGACTGGCGAGCTTTTTGCGAGCCATGGATTCCTACAGGATTCTGGCCACCAGATCGTAATCGTGCGCCTCAGTGATCTGGCAGCGGTAGAATTCGCCGGGCTGCGGCTGGAGACCTTCGGGCACATCGTTCACCAGAACTTTGCCGTCGATTTCGGGCGCGTGCATGGCGGTGCGGCCCGAGAGCAGCAGGTCCGTGTCCTCCGACGTACCTTCCAGTAACAGATCGAACTCGCTCCCTATCAGTTTCTTTTTCTTGGCCTTGCTTATCCTGCGCTGGGCTTGCATAAGATGCTTGCGGCGGCGCTCGACCTCGCGCGCTGAGAGTTTCCCCTCAAGAGAAAAAGCCGTAGCCCCTTCCTGATCCGAATATCCGAATGTGCCCATCCAGTCGAACTGCGCCGCGCGCACGAACTCGCACAACTCCTCGAACTCTTTCTCGGTCTCCCCCGGGAAGCCGACGATAAACGACGTGCGCAGGGTTACGCCGGGAATCATGCGGCGCATCTTTTCAATCGAGCGCAGGAAGACGTCCGCGCCGCCGCCCCGCTTCATGCGCTTCAAAGCGGTGGCCGAAGCGTGTTGCAAGGGCACGTCCATGTAAGAGCATATCTTCTCGTGAGTGGCGATGGTTTCCAGCAGCTTGCCGGTGACCTTGTTGGGATATGCGTACAGAAAACGAATCCAGCGCAGCTCTTCAATCGCCGCCAGTTTTTCCAGTAGCAGGGCCAGGCCGTCCTTAAGGCCAAAGTCTTCTCCGTAACAGGTCGTGTCCTGCCCGATCAGCGTGATCTCGCGCACGCCGGAGCGAGCCAGGCGCTCGGCCTCAGCGATCACCGACTCGAATCGCCGCGACCGGAATTTGCCGCGCAACTGCGGAATGATGCAAAAGCTGCAGGGATGGTCGCACCCTTCGGCGATCTTGATATAGGCGGTATAACGCGGTGTGGCCAGAATGCGCGGCGTGGCCTCGTCGTAAAGATAGTTGGGCAGATCGGCGATGGCACCATCCCAGGTTTCCCGTGAAAAGCGGCCCTGGGCGACCCGAGCCTGCCCTTCCGGGCGTGAGGTCAGAATGCGAAATGGGGAATCCGGCGTCACCGCCGGGGCCAACCCAGCCGCAGCCAGAATACCGTCCAATTCGCCGGTGCCAACTACGCTATCGACTTCCGGAATATTTTTCTGAATCTCGTCGCGGAAGCGCTCCACCAGGCAGCCTGCGACTACTAGTTTACGGGCACGTCCGGAGGTCTTGTGCCGCGCCATTTCCAGAATCGTATCGACCGATTCCTGCTGTGCGCTGGCAATGAAAGAGCAGGTATTCACCACGATCACGTCGGCGTCTTCCGCCCGGGTGATCAGCTCCGCCCCGGCGTGCGCCAACATCCCCATCATTACTTCGGTGTCTACCAGGTTCTTGGGACAACCCAAGCTGACGAAGCCTACTTTAACCGGCTGCGCCTGGGAAATTCTGCCGGCTTCCGCGGCATCGTCGACCACGACAGTTTGCATCTCATTAGACATTAGGCACTTAGATTCTAGCATTCAATGATGAACCCTAACTTCCAGGTAGGGGAACAGGGATGCTCGCCGATCCGCGCCGCGGGGTGAGACCCACGATGGGCACGAAAGTGCACCAAGAAATGTAATCCTAGTGGTTGCACTTTCTTGCATACTAACGTGCTAAAGTTAGTATTCTCAGTTCAGCTAAATGCACGGAGGAAAAGATGGCACGGAATACTTTTGCGGTCGTGTTATTGGCCACGGTCGTGATCTTGGCAGCGGGTGCGTTCGGCCAAAAGACCAACGAGGTTGCCGGGCTAGTCGGTCGAAACATCATTCGTGACCAGAGCGTTTCCGGCGTTACGAATGCAACCATCCACTTTGGGGACGGACTGCTCTACGAGGGAAACTTCAGCCATCAGTTCTTCAATTTCGGCCTCGCTGGAATCTCCGTGGAAGTTCCGTTCGTAATCAATACCCAGACCAAGCTGCACTTCGCGCCGACCGGGGTGCCGAAGGACTTCAGCTCGTATTTCATAACGCCCGCGGTTCGCGTAAATCTCTTTCCCACGACGGCGTTTTCGCCTTGGGCCAGTGTAGGCGGAGGCGTCGGTCACTTTAGCCCCAATGCCACTCTGGAGTATGGCGGCCCGAGCAACGCAGTCAGTTCGAGCAGCGGCGTATTCGAGGCTGGCTTCGGCTTGGATGTGCGCGTCTTCGGCCCGATCAAGATCCGCGGTGAGTTTCGCGATTTCAACGCCACCGAACCCTCCGCGCTCAACGCAGGCCATGGAACGAAGCGGCTGAATAATCTGATGACTGCTGCGGGAGTCGTATTTAGCTTCTAACCGGCGGCGGGCGTCAGCGCCGGAGTGCGGTCGCGATGTCTTGGTAGAGGGCAGGCAGCAGCCGGGCATCGGCGGCGGAGCCTCCATATCGCGCCCATTCGTAGTTATGGGTGAACCGCGCCACCCAGCCGCGCACTACTTCGTCATCAATATCGTCAACGAACTCCCCAGGCGTTTGCTGCGGCGGTTTGCGCCATCCGTGCTTGTCGAGCATCCGAATCATCCGCTCATACCAGATCCCGGCCGCCAGCTGCGGCGCTTTCTCGGGATGGCCTGCTATGCGACGCCGGCGCAGGGCCGAGCCCAAGCGGCGCGCATTGGTTGCCAGCAGTAGCAACGCCACAATGGCCGCGCCTGCCGCGCTCCAGCGCCATGGCGAGTTCACCACAGTGGAATGTATCCGGCGGAAACGAGCCAGCAGCGCGCCATATTGCCGTCTTTGCCAACTTCGCGATCGCACCAGCCACCGGCGGCTGGAACGGAAGGCGTCCTGACCGAGAATCACCTGATGGCTAACGTCATAGTTGATCACCCACTCCCGCCAAAATGATTGGATAGCGTCCAGGTACAGCATCACCCGTCCCCAGCCTCGGCGGGTCTGAGAGGCGCCGGCCGGCGTAGGATCGAAGCTCACCCACCCCTGTCCCGGAAAGTAGGCCTCCACCCAGGAATGCGCGTCACTGGCGCGCAGCACATATTCCGAGGTGATGTCATTGAATTCACCCCCGCGAAAACCATTTACCACCCGCGCCGGAATCCCCAGACTTCGCAGCATGACCACCATCGACGAGGCAAAATACTCGCAGTGTCCCTGCTTTCGGATGAACAGAAACTCGGCCAGGGGATCGCGCGGCGGCGTTCGCGAGAGCTGCAGAGTGTATCCAAAATGGGTGAGCAGATACTGTTCAATTGCCGCCGCCTTGTCGTAGTTGTTCCCGGCAGAGACCGTAATGTCGCTTGCCAGGCGCTCGATTCGAGGATCAAGTTCGGGAAGCTGCAAGTCGTTATTCAGGATCGCCGCCGGATAAGTTCCTGACGCGGCGCGAAGGTCGGAAGCGCTCGGCCGGGCAATGTTCGACCAACCCTCGTAGCGGCTGATGGGATGTTCTGCATCCAGATCGAATACTCCCCCTCCGCCATCCATGGAAACCTGACGATAGCCGCCTTGCAGAACATGCGCGATGGGTGCGAGAAAGAAGACATTCGTGCCCACCGGCTCCATCAGCACCCGGTAGTGGATGGGATGAGACGCCGCCCGCCATCCTGCGGTCTGCCAGCGCGCATCTCCCGGCCATAGGGCGAAACGGCCATCGGGCAGCGGGGCCACGACGTACTGCTGGTGAACGTTGGACCACGACCTGCCATCAAATCTGCTTAGGGCCACGCCGCGCCACTTCAGGTTGAAAAGGCCTTGCTTGTCTCCGTCGATCTGTATGTGCATCACCACTGCGTTGGACTGCTGAATCTGGCCGATTTGTCCCA
>CAVTLU010000027.1:0-28787 GCA_963735545.1 uncultured Acidobacteriaceae bacterium | reverse complement strand
CCACGTATTGCTGAAACCGACGCCAAAGGCGTCCACGTTCGCCCGGTGCGCAGCGAGAGTGCGTTTTCCAAGTACCGTGGCATCGGAAATCCAGAAATCGGCTCCGGCAAGAAGAACATCCAGCGCTGGCTGCGTCAGGTGCGCGGAGAATGACCACTGCGGTCGATACGAACGTCATCATCGCATTGTGGGATAATGATCCAGCTTTCAGCTTGGCCGCGCAGACCGCGCTCGAAGCGGCGTTCCACCGTGGAAACCTGATCGCAGCGCCCCCGGTCTTCGCAGAGCTGCTAGCCGCGCCCGGCCGCACAGAAGTCTTTGTAGATTCGTTCCTCGAGGAAACGGGCATCGCGATCGCATGGGAACTGGACGAATCCGTCTGGAGAGCTGCCGGGCGAGCCTTCCGATCCTACGCGGAGCGCCGCCACAAGCAGCGCGACTCAGGACCTCGCCGAATCCTGGCCGACTTTCTGATAGGAGCCCACGCGCTCACTCACGGATTTCGGCTGTTAACTCTAGACGACCGCTTCTATCGCGCCGCCTTCCCAACCCTAACGATAGAGACTCCGTAGATCAACAGTGTGGTCGCGGGCGACTCGCCCGCGACCGATTGGATCACCACAAAAGTGTAGGGCCGGGTCTTTGACCCGGCTCCTGAGCGAAACGAGGTGATACCTCAAGCGCAGCTCAAACCCTAAGTCAAGCCTACTTTAGTAGACTCTCCAAACGTAGCCCGAAGCGACGATCCCCATAACTAGCGCCGAATCAATACTTTCCCATTTACGGAATGTTCCGCACGGAACACTTTCCACAGCCTACTGCAGCGCCTCCGCCACCCTCCCACTAGCAATCAGCTCCGCGATCCGCGCGAAGTCCTGATACATCACGCGATCCTTCTCCATAGCCGGAGACACCGCCCGAATCGCGGCCACCGCCGCCTGCCCGCGCGCCGATGTCTTGAGCGGCGCCAAAAACTCCAACGCCTGCGCCGATGCCATGGCTTCGATTGCCAGCACGTTGCGCGTGTTCTCCACGATGCGGCGCAGCTTCAACGCCGCCGTCATTCCCATGGAAACGTAGTCTTCTTTGTTGCCTGAAGTCGTGATCGAATCGACCGACGCGGGATGCGCCAGCCCTTTGTTCTCGCTCGCCAGCGCCGCCGCCGTGACCTGCGGCATCATGAAGCCAGAATTCAAACCCGCGCCCGGCGCGAGAAACGGCGGCAAGCCTTCGTTGAGCGCGGGATTGACGAGCCGCTCGATCCGCCGCTCGGAAATTCCCGCGAGAGTGGTCAGGGCGATGCCGAGAAAGTCCAGAGCAAATGCGAGGGGTTGGCCATGAAAATTTCCGCCGGAGAGAACGTCGTCTGAGGAGCTTCGCTCCTCGGGACGGCCGAAGGCGGCCGTCCCCACATGGGCTGTAAACACTAACGGATTGTCTACCGCGGAGTTGGCTTCAGTCTCCATGACCGCGCGGCAGTGGGTCAACGTGTCGCGTACCGCGCCGTGAACTTGGGGAATGC
This sequence comes from uncultured Acidobacteriaceae bacterium, assembly GCA_963735545.1. Lineage (GTDB taxonomy): Bacteria > Acidobacteriota > Terriglobia > Terriglobales > Acidobacteriaceae > PALSA-270. Next base: position 27,265 of record CAVTLU010000027.1, on the reverse strand, counting down.
AGCGCAGCGAGTAGGCATCCTGCACGCGGTTGCAGTCGGCGTGCGATTTGCGAATCTCGCTGCCTTCGAGCATGCGGCGCAGGTTGGCGGCGCTGGCGATTTGTCCGGCATGCGGACGCGCCCGGTGAATGCGTTCATCAAAAGCTACATCGGTGCCGCGGAGGGCGTCGAGCGTGAGCGCGCCGATTACGTCCGCGGTATCCACCAGCGTCTCGGCCGCGAGCACCGCCAGAATTCCCAGCGCCAGCATTGCCTTGCGTGCCGTTGATCAGCGACACGGCCTCTTTGGCTTCAAGCAGCAGCGGCTTGATATCGGCGCGGCGCAAGCCCTCGGCTCCGGAAATGCGCGTGCCCTTTTCGTCGAAGCATTCGCCCTCGCCGATCAGCACCAGCGCCAGATGCGCCAGAGGCGCCAGGTCACCGCTCGCACCCACGCTGCCCTGCGAGGGCACAAACGGCGTGACGCCGCGGTTCAGCATCTCGCAGAGCGTGTCAATGACCACGGAGCGGATGCCGGAATAGCCCTTGGCCAGCGAGTTGGCGCGCAGCAACATCATGGCGCGAGTCTCGACGGCGGAAAGCGGCTCGCCCACGCCGACGGCGTGCGAGCGCAGCAGATTGACTTGCAGCTCGCGAATTTGGTCGCCGTGAATTCGTACGTCGCTCAGCTTGCCCACACCGGTGGTGATGGCGTAGGAAACTTTGTCACCTGCGACCAGCGCGTCCACTACCGCTCGCGCGCGGCCGACCACTTCGCGCGCATCGGGAGCGAGCAGCACAGGACGCCGCTCGCTGACGCGCGCGACCTCGCGGACTTCTTCGAGGGTCAGGTCGTTGCCGTTGATGTGGAGAGCTTTCACGGTACTTTCTCCGACTTGTCATGCTGAGCGGAGCGAAACTTTGCGAAGCGAAGTTTCGCGGAGTCGAAGCATCCCTACCCTCAGATGTGGTGCCGGGGTAGGGATCCCTCGACTCCGCAGAACATGCGCCCTGGGCGCATGTTCCGCTGCGCTCAGGATGACAGACGTACCACCGCTTGCCGAAAAGCTTGCATGTATTTCTCCGGCAGCGGCGTTTTCTTCATGTTCATGTCGGTCACTACGTGTGTGGTCTCGCCTTCGGCCAGCAGCACGCCGTCCCCCGCTCGCAGCAGCTCGTATCCGAAATGGATGATCGACTCGCGAATGTTTTTCAGATGCGTGCGCACGACGATCTCGTCGTCGTAACGCGCCGGGGCTTTGTAGCGGCAGCGGGCGTCGACTACGGCGATGCAGCAACCGTCGTCCTTCTCCATATCGCGGTAGGAGAAGCCCATCTGGCGCAGGAACTCAACGCGGCCCACCTCGAACCAGATGAAGTAATTGGCATGATAGACCACGCCCATCTGGTCGGTTTCGGCGTAGCGGACGCGCACGCGGGTTTCACTGACGCCGGCCTGTGGCGCTGCCCCGCTCACTTGCCGCTCCAGCGCGGTTTGCGTTTTTCGAGGAACGAGGAGACGCCTTCGCGGAAGTCGTCGGTGGTGCGGATGGCGGCGTTCTCCCGCACTGCGGCGTCGATCTGGGCATCGAGTTCCGCGCGTCCATGATCACTCAGCAGGCGCTTGGTGCTCACCAGGGACGTGGGACTATTTTGCAGGAGTTGCAGCCGCCAGTTCACGAGCCCGCTCCATGAGCCGATCCGCTTCGACGATTTCGTTGATCAGGCCGATGCGGTGCGCCTCGTCGGCTTCGATGATCCTTCCCGTCAGCAAAAGATCGCGCGCCTGTTTCTCTCCTACCTGGCGCAAAAGAAAGGTCGACACGATGGCGGGCACGAAGCCGATGCGGACTTCGGTGTAACCGAACTTGGCCTCGGGCGTGGCCAGCGTGAAGTCGCATAGCACTGCGAGACCGGTGCCGCCGGCGATGGCAGCGCCATTCACAGCGGCGATCGTTACTTTGGGGAATTCGTAGAGAGTGCGGAACAGCCGGACCATGGTCTCCGAATCTTTTAGGTTTTCTTCCGGTGAGCGGCCGATTAGGGCTTTGAGATTTTCCAGGTCCATGCCGGAGCAGAAGGCCTTGCCGGCGCCAGTTAGGATTAGCACCTGCGCCGGGGAGTTGGCGACTTCGTCGAAGGCACGCAGCAGATCGTCGATCAGTTCGAAACTGATGGCGTTGCGCTTTTCGGGGCGGTTGAGGGTGATGGTCGCTGCGCCTGCGTCGTATGCGAGTTGTATGGTCTTATATTCCACGGTTGCGCCGTTAATTCGTTTGGACGGGGATGACGAGTCTGCGTCGTAGCCCGTATTTCGCCCTTTCAGGGCTGCGTCACTTTCTACTTTTCACTCAGGGCTTGTGCCCTGTGCTGCATTCTTGCGCCGCTTCGCGGCTATCCGCTTGCCCTCAATTGCCTAGCTCATCTTGTGGAGTCGAAAAGCCCTCGCCCGCGGCTGTGGAGGTAGGGATGCTTCGACTCCGCAGGACCTCGCTTTTGCGAGGTCCTGCTCCGCTCAGCATGACAGATTACTATCAGCATTAGAGATTACTCTCAGCATTCGAAATGCTTTGTCAATCTGCCGCTGAAGAATTCGAATACCTGGCGGCAATTTCTGCTGATGCACGCACCAACCCATCCAGCGGCTTGAGTGGCGGCAAGGCGGCGTTGCGCTGCTGCAATGCTTCGATCACTTTTTCGGTGGGAATGTTTCCCACCAGCGCGTCTTGCGCGAACGGGCAGCCTCCCAGGCCGCCCAGCGCGGCATCGAAGCGGCGGCAGCCAGCGTCGTAGGCCGCGAGAATCTTTTCGGCCGCCTGCTCCGGGCGGCTGTGCAGGTGTACGCCGATTTCCAGGTAATCGTATTTTCCCAGCACGGTCGCAACCAAATCCTTGACCTGCTCCGGTCCGGCCATGCCTACGGTATCGGCGAGGGAGATCATGCGAACGCCGCAAGATTCTAGAAGATCGACGGCATCGACGATCTCGCCGGCGTTCCACGGGTCTCCGTAGGGATTTCCGAAGGCCATGGAAATGTACACTACGGTATTCAAGGCCGGCGTCGTCGCCTTTCTGCTTGATCTTCTCCAGTTCGTCGATAGCTTCTTCCAAGGTCTGGTGCTGATTGTTGCGCAGGAAGGTGGGCGAGACGGAATATGGAAACCCCAATGTGCGCACGGCTCCGGAGTTAATCGCACGCTCCGCGCCCTTTTCGTTGACCACGATCCCAATGATCTCGACATCATCCGGGGGATCGAGTTGCTTGAGCACTTCCTCCGAATCGGCCATCTGCGGGACCGCTTTCGGGGAGACGAACGATACCGCATCGATGTGCTTGAAACCCGTGCTGATCAAGGCTTTCAGGTAGTCGGTCTTCAAGTAGGCGGGGATGGGCAGTTTCAGGCCTTGCCAAGCGTCGCGGGGACATTCGATTAGTTTTACGGGGTCAGACATTGGATTCTACTTATAGAGCATAGGTGCGTCATTGAGACATTGAATCATTTAGCGATTGAATCATTAAATCAACTTGGGCGAATGACTTAATGATTCAATGATTCAATCGCTCAACAACTAGGTTTGCAAGCACTCCCACCTTGAATTCCGGGACCTCCGGGTTCAGGGCGGCGGCTTCGAGGGCTTGCGTTATTGCGTCCCGGGTCTCGATCGGGTCGATGATTTTGTCGATCCATAGGCGCGCAGCGCCATAACGTGGATCGGTCTGCTCGTCGTAAGTGCGCTTGGTGGCCTCGTACAATTCTTTTTTGTCTTCCTCGCTTAGCTGCTTGGCCGCCGCGCTCCAGTTGGCGAATCTTGATTTCGACCAGGGTTCCCGCGGCTGAATCGCCGCCCATGACCGCGTAGCGCGCGGTGGGCCAGGCGAAGACGAAGCGCGGATCGTAGGCCTTGCCGCACATGGCGTAGTGCCCGGCGCCGAACGACCCGCCTACGATTACCGTAATCTTCGGCACCACCGAATTGGAGACCGCGTTCACCATCTTGGCGCCGGCTTTGATGATCCCGCTCCATTCGGCGTCGCGGCCTACCATGAAGCCGTTCACATCGTGGAAAAAAACCAGCGGCACGAGGTTCTGATTGCAATCCATAATGAAGCGCGCCGCCTTCTCCGCCGATTCGGTGTAGATCACGCCGCCGAACTCCATACGCTTGCGGCCTTCATGATCGGTTTGCTGGGCGTGCAGCTTCTGATTGGCGACGATGCCCACAGCGAAGCCGCCAATGCGCGCGTAGCCGCAGATTAGAGTCTTGCCGTACTCCGGCTTGTACTCGTCGAAGCGGCTGCCGTCGACGATGCGCGCCAGAATTTCCTTCATGTCGTAGGGGCGCGCCGGGAGAGGAGTCGTAGATGCCGTAGATTTCCTCGGCGGCTAGCGCCGGCGCCTCCGGTTGGCGGCGGTCCCAGGGAGATTGGCGGCGGTAGCCCCACTTCTCCACGATGGCGCGGACGCGTTGCAGGCAGGCCTCGTCATTGGGTTCGCGAAAGTCGACCGTGCCGCTGATGGCGGAATGCATGGCCGCGCCGCCCAGTTCTTCGGCGGAAACTTTTTGTCCGATGGCGGCCTGCACCAGCGCGGGGCCGGCGAGAAAAAGACCGCTGCCGTCGGTCATGAGCACGTGATCGCACATCACCGGAAGATATCCGCCGCCGGCGACGCACATGCCCATGATGGCGGCGATCTGAGCAATGCCCATGGCCGACATCACGGCGTTGTTGCGGAAGACGCGGCCGAAGTCGTCGGTGTCAGGGAAAACGTCTTCCTGCAGGGGCAGGAAATACCCCGGCGGAATCGACCAGGTAGATCGTGGGAATGCGATTCTCAATGGCGATGTTCTGCGCCCGGATGACTTTCTTCGACGTCATGGGGAAAAAAGCGCCGGCCTTCACGGTGGCGTCATTGGCGATGATCATGACCAGGCGAGTGTGAATTCGCGCCAGTCCGGTGACCACGCCGGCTGCGGGTGCGCCGCCCCATTCTTCGTACATGCCGTAGCGCCGCGTACGCGCCCAGTTCGAAAAACGTTCCAGGGTCGACCAGCAGATGGATGCGCTCGCGCGCAGTCAGGCGTCCCTTGCCGTGCTGGCTTTCGATGGCTTTGGCGCCGCCGCCCTCGCGAATCTTTTCCTCTTCATTGCGAACCTGGGAGACCAGGTCAGCGAAGAAGCGCATGTTGGCTTCAAAGCGCGCTGAGGTGGGGTCCACGCGTGATTCGAGGACGGGAGAGGTCGAAGGCGAGACGGGATCGATGCGATCGGCCATGGGGCAACGCCTGAATGTTTACGGTATACCAGAGGAGCGGAGGCGCGCAAACCTGGGCTTTTCGATGGCGTTTCGTTACGGACCGAAACGTGACCGTTACAGCCGGTCTTGATCTAGGCGCATCGCTCTCATGCCACTTCGATTCGGCAGCACTGCTCGCAGCAGGAAGCCTAGCCGCATCGCCTACATGCGGTGCAGATTCGGGATCGCGGGCAGCGCGGGTAATCCACTGGCGTCCGACTTCGTATTGCGCGGCGGTGAACCACTTCTGCGGCAGCACCTCGACCAGGCCCGCGTGCAGGTAGAAAACATACAGGGCAAACGCGGGATCGTCTGCTTTTTGCGGGATAGCTGGTGGGCACAATCAGCTCGTCCACGGTTTGCAGTTCGGCAGGAAGCATCGAGTTTGTGGGTGCCAGGCCGAAGCGCAAGCGGAACTTCAAGCTCCGCAAGCGGCGCGGTGACGGCGTAGATGCGCTCGCTGGATGGTTTGAACCAGCCGGCAAGCTCGGCGATTCGAAGGGCTTGAGTTGGTCTGGATCAAAGCAAGTCAGAAGCGAATGCTGCGGCCTTCCGGACACCAGATTCCCGAGATGCGACGGCGGCGACGAGGAACGGGCGGCAGTAAGTGTTCAGCGCCAGGCGCGGCTTGTCGGGTTCCTGCTCCAGGCCGAGCGAGACCAGATAGCCCAGAGGGCCTTGATCGCCATGATGAGTCCAGGTGAGGTGTCCGGCGGTGGAATCGAGAGCAGGAAATGTCTGCCAATACCAGGGAGTGGGACCGATGGTGCGGGAGAGGAGGTCGCGCAGACGGGAGGCGCTCAATCTCGGCCATTAACTGGCCGGCACGCCGCGCGGCTTCACGTTGGCGCGGATGAAATTGACGATATCGTCCATTGCGGTGCCCGGCTGAAAGATGGCGGCCACGCCGAGTCTGCTTAAGATGATCGATGTCCTGGTCGGGGATGATGCCGCCGAGCACGACCAGCACGTCATCCATCTTGTTTTGCTTGAGCAGGTCCATCACGCGCGGGACGATGGCGTTGTGCGCGCCGGAGAGAATCGAAAGGCCGATGACGTGGACGTCTTCCTGCAAGCGCGGCGCTGACCACCATCTCGGGCGTCTGGCGTAGACCAGTGTAGATGACTTCCATGCCGGCGTCGCGCAGGGCGCGGGCGATCACCTTGGCGCCGCGGTCGTGGCCGTCGAGGCCGGGCTTGGCTACCAGGACGCGGATTTTGGGGTCGGGCATCGGCCTCATTTAACCACAGGGAGCACAGGGAAGCACAGGGTCAGAGCGTTTTGATATCCAGGCTGCGCCACAAATACCAGCAGGCAACGCTGCGATATGGCTCCCAGCTCCTGGCGATTTTTGCCATCTGCTCGGGCTTGGGCATCTTTCGCTTTTTGTAGTGCTTCTTCATCGCCGCTTGAATGCCGTAGTCGCCGGTGGGCAGCACGTTCGGGCGCCGGAGGGTGAACATGAGGAACATATGTGCGGTCCAGACACCGACGCCTTTTACTTGCGTTAGATGCTGGATGACTTCGTCGTCGGTCATTTCGTGCAGGCGGGTGAAGTCGAGTTCGCCGCGTGCGGTGCGCTCGGCCATGTCTTTAAGGTAGGAAGACTTTTGCTTGGAAAGGCCGACGGAGCGCAGTTGCGCGTCGGTCAATTTCAGAATGCCCTGCGGCGTTACGGGGTCGCCGGAGAGGGTGGTGAAGCGCTTGAAAATAGTCTCGGCGGCCTTGCCGTTTAGCTGCTGATACACGATGGCCTCCGCCAGACTGTGGAACTCGGGCGGGCCGAACTCCATCCGGCAGGGGCCGACACGCTCAATGATGGCAGCGAGGATAGGGTCAGATTTCTTGAGGTGATTGACGGCTTTGCGCATGTGAGTTCGACGGCCTTAAGGCCGGGAGGATAGCATATCGGCGTCTAGGTGACGCTCACTTCCATATAGGTTCCGTAGACTTGCCGGAGGGCCTCGCAAATCTCTCCTACGGTGGCATAGGCGCGGACCGCGTCAACGATGTAGGGCATGGTGTTAGCGGGAGAAATGTCGCCGTTCGATCCGGCTTGCGGTTCCTGGGCGGCGGCTTTCTTTAGCGCGTCGAGACACCGGTGGACTTCGTCGTTCGAGCGGCGAGCCCGGAGAGTCTTCAACTTTGCCGTCTGCTGGCGGGCTATGCTTTCGTCGATATAGAGAATTTTGGGCGATTCCTCCTCGACGGTGAAGTCGTTCACTCCTACGACGATCTTTTCTTTGGCTTCGGCGGCGCGCTGATATTGATATGAGGCTTCGGCGATCTCCTTCTGGGGATAGCCGTGCTCGATGGCTTTGACCATTCCGCCCATGGCGTCGAGTTTGGCGAAATAATCGAGCGCGCCTTTTTCCATCTGCAGGGTCAAGGCTTCGAGGAAGTACGACCCCCCGAGCGGATCGATGGTTTGGGTCACGCCGGTTTCGTAGGCGATGATTTGCTGGGTGCGGAGAGCGATGCGCGCCGCCTGCTCGGTGGGCAGGGCCAGGGCTTCGTCATAGGCATCGGTATGCAGAGACTGAGTTCCGCCCAACACCGCGGCCATGGCTTGAAGCGCAACGCGGGCAATATTGTTCATCGGCTGCTGTGCCGGCAGGGACACGCCCGCGGTTTGGGTGTGGAAGCGCATGAGCCATGTGCGCGGGTTCTTGGCGCCGAAGCGCGTCTTCATTACTTCGCCCCAAATCTTGCGCGCGGCGCGGTATTTGGCGATTTCTTCGAAGAAGTCGTTGTGGGCGTTGAAGAAGAAACTTAGCCGTTGGCCGAAGTCGTCCACGTCGAGGCCGCGGCGTTGCGCCCATTCCACATACTCGACTCCGTCATAGAGTGTGAAGGCGAGTTCCTGCAGTGCGGTCGACCCGGCCTCGCGAATGTGGTATCCGCTGATGGAAATGGTGTTGAAGCGCGGGGTGAATTTCGAGCCGAATTCGAAAGTGTCGACCACCAGGCGCATGGAAGGCGCGGGTGGGTAGATGTATTCCTTCTGGGCGATATATTCCTTGAGGATATCGTTCTGGATGGTGCCGGAAATTTTCTTCCAGTCCGCGCCCTGCTTTTCGGCGACGACCAGATACATCGCCCAGAGGACGGACGCAGGTGAGTTGATCGTCATGGAGACCGTGGTCTTCTCGAGATCGATGCCGCTGAAGAGAATCTCCATGTCTTCGAGCGAATCGATGGCCACGCCGCATTTGCCGACTTCGCCTTCACTGGCGGCGTGGTCGGAGTCGTAGCCCATCAGCGTGGGCAGATCGAAGGCGACCGATAAACCACTGCCACCCTGCTCCAGCAGATAGCGGTAGCGGCGGTTGGTTTCCTCCGGCGAAGCGAAGCCGGAAAACTGGCGCATGGTGAAGAGCTTGCCGCGATAGCCGGAGGCGTGAATGCCGCGCGTGTAGGGCGGTTGGCCGGGGGAGCCGAGATACTGCTCATAGTTCCAGTCTTCAGGAAGGTCGGCCTGCGTGTAGAGGCAGCGGATGGGGACTCCCGAGATGGTGGTGAAGCGGGCGCGGCCGTTTTCGTCCAGGTTCGTGCCGGTGGGCGTGCCGATTGGCTTTTCGGGAGCCTTCTCCAAAGTGGGGGCCAGAGTCTTTTCGGCCCATTGCTGCTCGCTCGTCGCGGGATGGCGGTCTTCGAATGTGTCGGCTATCGGAGGTTGAGCGAGTTGTGTTTTGGGAGGCTTGTCCGGCATTTTGGCCTATGTCTCTGATGATAGGAGAGTGGGGGATACAGAGCAAGGCGGGTGGGGTGGCGGCTGACGCCTTGGTCCGCTAACCTTGGGCGAGCTAAAGCTCGCGCCCGGACGAAGGCGTCCGGGCCACGTGGGTTGATGAGCGGGCTGAGACGCAGCGGAGCTACGTCTCTACGGAGTCTTCGCTGTAGAGACGTTGCTTGCAACGTCTCTGCGTCCAGCTTCCCAGACCTTGGCGTATTTCCAGGAGACGTAGACGGCATGGTAGAGGTGCAGAAGCAGGCCTTCTCGGCCGTCGAGGAAGCCGAGGCGGAAGAAATAGTTGTAGATGAAGGTCAGCAGGGGACGAAAAACGATGTTGATGATGTTTCCGCGCTGGCCTTTGGCTACTGCCATTTCCGCGCCGAGCGAGGAGTAGCGGTTCATGTGCTCGATGTAGTCGGAGAGGGTGGGGTAGGAATGATGGAGGATGGCGCCACGGGACTTGAGTTTCGCGGCGTGCCCATCTACCTTGACGGTTTCGTGGACACTGCGGTCTTCGAATCGACCATACCCTCGCTTGAACAGACGCAGTTTCGCGTCTGGCCAAAAGCCTCCGTGTCGTATCCAGCGATTGAGGAAGAAGTTCTGCCGTGGCAGGTAATAACCGCTCAAGGTGAAGGGAAGTTTCTCCGGCGCGGTTGTATCTACGATCTCTTCGTATGCCATCGCCAACTCAACTTGGTCTAGAGAGTCGCCGCCGGCGCTAAGCGCGAGATTTTGCAATTCCGTCTCGGTGAATCCCTCCGGCTTTGAAATCAGCAGATGAATCAGCCCCGGCAAGCTGGATCCCAGCGATTCATCCGCATCCAGGCTCAGAATCCAATCTCCCGTTGCCTTGCCGATGGCTGAATTCTTCTGCGCCGCATAGCCCTTCCAGTCTTCGACGAGTACTTTCGCGCCAAAAGACTTGGCAATTTCTACTGTGCGGTCGGTGGAGCCCGAGTCGACCACGATGATTTCGCCGTTCTCCACTAAGGGGCGCACACTCTCGAGACAGCGGCCTATATTCGCTTCCTCGTTATAAGTGATTACGACGACGGAGAGGGGCACGAGAGGGAGGGTAACATCTTCGTGGATAGAGGCGCGAGCTGCGCTCGCGGGACGGCTAGGTGGACACCTTCACCTCCGGGTGGACGGGCGAAGGCGCCCGTCCCCACACAGGCTTGTCTGCAGACAACTACCCCGCGCCTAGGGGCGCGGGGTTTCGGGCATCACAGGGGCCGCTGGCTCCTGGCGCGGGGCGATGTAGGGCACGCTGGGCATGTGCGTGACCTGGCCGCGCTGGGCATCGGCGATGAGGATGCCGGTGTGATCGAGAAGCAATCCGGTGGCGCGATCGAGTTCGACGCGGGCCTTCTCGTAGTTGGCTGTGGCGGAAACCAGATTCGACTCCGCCGTTGCCAAAGCCGACTGGTTCTGCAGCACCAGGGTGGAGGTAGAAGCGCCGAGGGCGTATTTCTTCTGCTCGGCATCGAGCGACTGGCGGCCCAGAGCTACAGCTGCCTGCGCCGATTCCACCGCTGCGCGGTTTTGCAGCACCGAGTACTGGGCGTTCCGCACTTCAATGCGAATCTGGTTTTCGATCTGCTGCAGGCGCAACTGGGCTTGCCGGTATTCGAGTTCGGAGCGCACTTGCAGGGCCTGAGCGGCCCGGTTGCGCAAGGGAATGTTGAGCGTCAAGCCGATACCTTTGTCAGGCGCGGACGAATCGACCAACTGATTCAACGTGCTGCCGTAACCGACCGAGGGAGGAATCTGGTTTGGCGGCACGCAGAAGCTGGTGCTCTGCGGGGTGCAGATGTTGGCATTGGGGTTGAAGCTTCCGCCCAGGCCCGAGCCACCGTAGTAGGCGAACGCGTCCAGAGTGGGCCGCAAGGCGCTGATCACAGCCTTCTTGCTGATTTCACTATTAGTCAAATTGATCCGCGCCTCGGCCAATTCGGCGCGGTGGCCCAGCCCGTCGTTGATCAAGTCCTGCACCGGAACCACGGGCTCCACCGACGGAAGTTGCATGGTGGAGGTCGGAACCACCTCAGCTTCCGCGAGCTTGGGGTCTTGCATGTTGCGAGTGAGCGCGTTTTTGACCAGCAACTGCTGAAATTGCAAATTGGTTTCCGCTACGGTGAGAGCTTGCTGGTCCGTGGCCACCGTGCTCTGGGCGCGAACTACCTCAATCGGAGCCAAAGTTCCGATTTCTACTTGCTTCTTGTTGTCGGAGAGCGTCTTCTCCGCGAAGGCGAGCGTTTCTTTCTGCACGCGGACGTTCTCGTAGGCAAAAACCAGATCCCAGTACATGTTTTCGATCTGGTCAACGGTGTCGATGATTTGCAGACGGAAGGTGACGTCGGAAATCTCACGATTGTTCTGAGCGATGCGGATAAAGCGCCGATTGGGGGCGAATCCGAAGCCCTGCAATATGTGCTGGGTTAGCTGAAATTTGAAACTCGAGCTGAGCTGTGGGCTCAGGGTACTGAATGGCTGGTTGGTGGTGACACGGCTGTTATTGAATCCAACCAACATGTTCGTGCCCCACTGGAATCCCTGATTGTAGGAAAGATTGTAGGTGCCGGTATTCTGCGCCAACTCAGGCACTCCGGTGAATGCGCTGCTGGAGCGCTGATTGAAGTGGTCCTCGGAAAAAGTTCCGCTGAGGATGGGATCAAAGCTGTTGATCAGTGGACCCGAACCCAAGGTCGAACCCACCAGGCCGCCGGCTCCGGCTCCGGCTCCGCCTGAACCCAGCGAGGTGCCCCCAGGACCGGTGCCCACGGTAGAACTCAGGCCGCCCACGCCGCCGCCGGGAGTGTTGAGCACCACGCCAAAGTTGCCGCCTAGAATGGAAGATCCCGCTTTGGCGCGCAGAATGTCGGTGTCTGCGATATTCATGTTGTAGCGCGCGATGGCAATGTCGAGGTTATTTTCCAACGCGAGCGCAACCGCATCATCCATGGAGAGCAACAGCTTGCCGTCGTGAATAAGATCCTGAACCCGCGGCGAATTGGTGAGATCATTCTCCGCCACGTGCCGCGCCGTGTATGGCCCGATCGGGTTGGGAAAATGGGAAGTCGGCTTGGAGTAGTCCAGAAGCTGGAATGGCCGCGCCTGCAGTCCCTGCGGCTGGACCGCCTGAGGTTGAGGAGCATCCGGCGAAGTCTGGGCCCAGGTCACGACCGAGAACGTGCAGGCGAGGGTGAGCGCGGCCAAAGACCGGGTAATTGTCATGTGCGTGAGTTGCATTCGCTTATCTCCATGAATAAGTACTGTGTGCAAAGACGGCAAGACACCCACTAGCAGAAGTTGATACGCAAAAGTTGCGGCCAAGGTTCATTTTTCGCCGTTGACTGCCTGCCGCATATGGACGGAAACGCTGGCCCCCGTTCCTGCAAAGGGAAGAGAACAGTATAGCTCGGGGAAACCGTCCTCAGCCTCCCGGCGTAACTCCCGCGGGTAAAGCTTTGTAAAGATTCGCAACAGCATTGGATGAACAGCCTCGCGCAAAAGGCTCCAAACAATCGTGTCCCGCCGCCACGGCTATTGGACGAAGCATCGGACAAAAGGTCCCGGCCAGGTGCGAGTGTGACCGCTCCGCGCTAGCCGTCACTGGAGACGTGCAGAGAGTCGTCTCCACGCAACGACCGGGATGAGTAGCCCCAGCTTTTCAACAGGTTGAAGCAGTCCATCTTGAGCTGCTCGCTGTGAGTGGAAAGGAAGATGGCTGGCTTCGCGGAACGAATCAGTTTCTCGCCGCCGGCGAGGACTAGAGATTCCGCACCCTCGCAATCGATCTTGAGGACATCAGGAACTGCGAGCTGAGGGGCTAAGGCGTCCAAAGTGTCGGTCTGAACGTCCACCGCTCCGTCTGGTGAAAGGCGGCCCGTTCCCGATCCTCGGGAGCTGTCAAAGCTGGCCCGGCCGGTTGCGTTCGAGAGCGCGGTCTCGATCAGGGTTACGTTCGCGCAGCGGTTGATTCGAAGATGAGTCTGCAGCCGCCGGAAATTCGCTGGAGAGGGTTCGAACGCAAGCACCTTTCCCGCTGGGCCGGACAGTACGGAGGCAAGTAAAGTGTAGTAACCGTAGTGGGCGCCTACGTCATACACCACGCTTCCGGGCCGAACGATTTCTTGAAATGCCTGGGTCTGCTCGGGTTCGTAGGTTCCGAGAAAGAAGTTAATGCGGCTGGCCAGCAGCCATTTCTTGCCGGCGAGCGGCCCGCGAAGAATGGGCAGCGTGAACTGTTCCGACCAGTCACTCATACAACGCCTTTAGTGGTTTGGAAATTCATTCCGAGTCGCGGGGCGGTTCTCCCAGTGCGGTGGCCTGAATGTATCATAAGAATCCGCGGACGGAGTTCGCGGCCCGCGGGCCCCCGGAGCAGACCTCAAACCGAATGCGCAATCTCAAGCTGGTGCTCGCCTACGACGGTTCGGATTTTTCCGGTTGGCAGGTACAGCCCAACGCACAGACGATTCAGGGCACGCTGGCCGGGGCCATTGCGCGCTTGACCGGGGAAACCGTCTTGCCCCAAGGCTCGGGACGAACCGATGCCGGCGTGCATGCGCTGGCGCAAGTAGCTACCTTTACCACTGAATCTATGATCCCGGCAGAGAATTTCACTAAAGCATTGAACGATATTTTGCCGGCTTCCATCCGCGTTCTGGATTCGGCCGAGGTGCCTTCGGGTTTCCACGCCCGCAAGTCGGCTACGGGCAAGACCTATCGTTATCGGATGTATCGTGGAGCGATCTGTCCGCCCTTTCTGGCGCGCTATGTCTGGCATTATCCGTATCCGCTGGATGAAGAGGCGATGCGCGCGGCGGCAAGCGCGGTTGTGGGCCAGCATGACTTTACCTCATTTGCTGCGGTGGACCCGGAACGCGGTCGCGACGAAGCCGTGTGCAAGGTGCGGCGGATTTTTGCCTCGGGTTGGGAGAGATGTGGAGAGGAATTCGTCTACACAGTGCGTGGAAGCGGCTTCCTCCATCACATGGTGCGCAATCTGGTGGGAACGTTTTTGCTGGTGGGGAAGGGAACTCTAGTTTCCTCGGAGTTCTCTAGGATTCTTGAAGCTCGAGATCGCTCCGCCGCGGGCGCAACGGCGCCAGCCAGCGGGCTGTATTTGGTGGGAGTGGAATATGCGTAGCGCCGGCGTCCCGTCGGCTTGCAGGGTCCAAGCGTGCCGGGTCCGAAGAGTCTGTTGTCCGCAGCCCGCGAGAGAAAGCAGATTTCTCGCTCTGCTCGAAATGACAAGAGGATCTGGTTCCGCGCCGGCGGGGCGCCGGCGCTACAATGACCGCGATGGCAACCGATATCCAGATTTCCGCGCGCAGGATCGTCTCCGTGAATCCGGCTACCGGAGAGAGCCTGGGGGAGTGGGAAAGCGCAACTGAGGCCGATGTCCGAACCGCCGTTGCCCGCGCCCATGCAGCACAGCCGATGTGGCGTGAAGTTGGTATCCAGAAACGAATTGCAATCCTGCGCGCATTTCAGCGCATCCTGCACGAAAGAAAATCCGATGTGGCGCGCCTGATTACGCGCGAGGCGGGCAAGCCCTATGTCGAGGCGCTGCTCACCGAAGTGCTGGTCGTGCTGGACGCGGCTCGTTTCTGTATCGACAACGCATACCGATTTTTGCGTGACGAGCCGGCGCCTCACGGCAGCTTGGCCATGAAGACCAAGTCGGGGCGTATAGTGCGCGATCCCTATGGCGTGATTGGGATCGTTTCGCCGTGGAACTATCCTTTCTCGATTCCGGCGACCGAGAGTCTTGCGGCTTTGGTGGCGGGAAATGCCGTGGTGCTTAAGCCCTCGGAGTTCACTTCATTGACGGCGCTGGAACTCGCTTCGCTGCTGCACGCGGCCGGCGTGCCTAAGGACATTTTTCAAGTAGTGGTAGGAGACGGTGCGACCGGTGCGGCAGTTACGTCTGCGGCTATCGACAAACTGATCTTTACCGGCAGCGTGCCCACCGGCAAGCGCATCGCGCAAGCGGCGGCGGCTCGCCTGCTGCCGGTAGTGCTGGAGTTAGGCGGGAAAGATCCTATGCTGGTGCTCGACGATGCCGACATCGACGTTGCTTCGAGTGGGGCCGTCTGGGGCGCATTCGTCAATGCCGGTCAGGCTTGCCTTTCGGTGGAGCGGTGCTACGTACACCGCAGTCTGTATGCGCCGTTTCTGGAGGCTTGTGTCCGCAAGACGAAGCAACTGCGAGTGGGCAACGCGATGGAACCCGCAACCGATGTGGGGCCGCTGATCCACGAACGCCAGCTACGCAACGTGGAGGCGCACGTCGAAGATGCGAGGGCTCGAGGAGCACAGGTTTTGACGGGAGGCCAGCGGCTGCGCGATCTCGGACCAAATTTCTATGCGCCCACCGTGCTTGCCGACGTCACCCACGAAATGCGCATCATGCGCGAGGAAACTTTTGGGCCAGTGCTTCCGGTGATGCCGTTCGACATGGATGACGAGGCTATCCGTTTGGCGAACGATTCCGAATACGGCCTGGGCGCGAGCGTTTGGACACGAAACCGGCCTCGTGGCGAGGCGGTGGCACGGCGCATTCAGGCGGGGGCGGTGATGGTGAACGACGCCGTCTGCTGCTTCGGCATCAGCGAAGCGCCGCACGGAGGGGTGAAGGCGAGCGGCTTGGGCCGTACCCATGGGCGTTTTGGGCTGGAAGAAATGGTGCGGATCAAGTACATCGACACTGATCGTGTACCCGGCATGAAAAAAGTCTGGTGGTATGGATATGGCGGAGCGTTCGCGCGGCAGATGGAAGGTTTCTTGGATTTGCAGTTTGCGAGTGGGTGGAGGCGGAGGGTGAGCGGGGCATTGCAGTCGGCGGGTGTGTTGAGAGGGAAGAAACTGTAAGGCTGCTGCAAGCAGGTTCGTCATCCGAATTCAGTTGTCGATGGAGCGACGAGTCTGTGTCGCAACCCAATCTCGATTTGAGAAGTGGGATGCGGCGTCCGCAAACAGCCGCGAAGCGGCGTAAGAATGCAGCTCTGGGCGCAAGCCGCGGGTGGAAAGTGGGAAATGGATTAGCCCTGAAAGGGCGAAAGACGAGTTGCGACACAATCTCGGGGACGCCCGTTGTTCCATCGCATTTAGCCGCGCACTTTAGAGTGACATTATTGAACTGAGCTGTGCATAGCACCCCGCGAAACTCTTCGAGTAGAATGAAGCGTTCGCAAACGAATCCGGCGGCGCTGCCGCTTTGACGAGGGTAGATGGTTTGGCGACAACCGTGAGCTCGGGAACACTAACTCCTTCGCAGCTTCCCCACCACAAAGTGAAGTACAAGAAGCCGGGCCAGCGTGCCTGCAACGAGAAAAACGAGAAGGGCAAGTTTTGTGGGGGCCATCTCAAGCGCTGGTTCTATTCCACCGACGCGGTGGAACGGGCGTGTGGCGATGCGGAAAAAGCTTGGGGGCCGAACGCCGAGATTTACCGCTGCGAGCACTGCAAGACGCTTTATCTGCCCAACCCCGAGGATGCGGACGGGCTGAATGTTGCCGGGCCGGGGCAGATTTCGGTGTTTGGTCTGACGCTGCCGCCGAAGAAATGAGGCTAGGGGGATGTTCATTTTCCGTGGGCCGAGCCAATACTCATTTCGCGATCTCTATTTTGTGAAAGTGTATTTCTCGGCGTACTCTGCGGCTTTCTCCGCGGCCTCCGCATTTCAAGATTTTCGCGAGAAGTGGATCAAAGCAACATCTTAAATCGCAGAGTTCGCAGAGAATATCCGCAGAGTTCGCGGAGAAAACCAGGTGTTTTTCGGCAATCGGCGCCGCGTTGCTGCTCAGTGAATCCTCGTAACTCGTGAAGATCTCCGAACTCATCTACGACTGGAACCAGATGAATCCCGCGGGACTGAGCCTGCCAGGGCCGGTCCTGCTGAACGATGAAACGCTGCGGGATGGTTTGCAGTCGCCTTCGGTACGCGATCCCTCGATCGCGGAGAAAATCCACATCCTTCATTTGATGGAGGCCTTGGGGATCAACTCGCTCGACCTGGGTTTGCCGGGGGCAGGTCCACGCGCGGTCGAGCACGTCGAGGCGTTGGCACGCGAGATTGCCAGCGGGAAGATGAAAATTCGCGCCAACTGCGCTGCACGAACTCATGAGAACGACATCAGGCCGATTGCCGAGATCGTGCAGCGCACCGGCCTGAACATCACGGCGGCAACGTTTATCGGTTCCAGTCCGATCCGGCGTTATACCGAGGAATGGACCGACGATTTTCTGCTCGCGACCACGGAGAAAGCGGTGAAGTACGCGGTTTCTCTCGGGCTGGAGGTCATGTATGTCACCGAAGACACCTCGCGCTGCGACCCGGTGATGGTGAAGCGCCTGTACTCGACGGCAATCAACTGCGGTGCCCGCGCGATCGTCGTATGTGACACCGCCGGTCATGCGACTCCGATGGGCGCGTTTGGCTTGGTGCGCTTCGTGCTGGGAGAAGTGGTCAAGCCTTCAGGAGAAAACGTACGCGTGGACTGGCACGGGCATTGCGACCGCGGCCTGGCGACCGCGAACTCTTTGGCCGCGCTGCTGGCCGGCGCACATTGTGTGCACGCCTGCGCGCTCGGCATGGGGGAGCGCGTCGGCAACACGCAGATGGATCAGATGCTGGTCAATCTCAAGCTAATGAGCATTGCGCCCTGGGCCGACCAGGATCTGACGAAGCTGCAGGATTATTGTCAGGCAGTATCGCTGGCAACGGGCGTGCCGATTCCGCCGAATTATCCGGTGGTGGGTGAGGATGCGTTTCGTACCGCCACCGGCGTGCATGCGGCCGCGGTGATCAAAGCCTACAAGAAAGACGATGTGGAGCTGGCGAACGCGGTGTATTCAGGGGTTCCCGGCGCAGTTGTTTGGACTGGAGCAGATTATCGACATCGGTCCAATGAGCGGGAAATCGAATGTGCTGTTCTGGCTGGAGCGGCACGGCGTGCCGGCGACGGATGAAGTCGTGGAGCGCGTCTACCGCCGGGCCAAGGCTTCGGATCATACGCTGAGCGAGGCTGAAGTGCTGGAGTGTCTCGCAGATATAGGTTAGCGCTGACGGAGTTAAGGAATTGTCATTCCGAGGAGCGGAGCGACGAGGAATCTGTTTGCTGCAGCCCGCGCTTTTCCTACGGCGCCTCGATCAATTCCAGCTTCCCGTCCCGGTTGCGATGCAGAACCATGACCTTGCCTTTGGGATCGCGGAAGACGAAAACGTCGCGGTCGCGGAAGTGGGCTTCTTTTATGGCTTCTTCGAGAGTCATGGGGCGGAGGGCGACGGCGTCGACCGAGCGTACCAGGTGAACTTCCGTCGACTTTGCAACGGCTGGGAAGCGGTGCACGACCACATCCACGGCTGAGGTCTTGCTGAGCCCGACCGAAGCCTGCGCTTCCTCGGGTTTCGCCTTGCCGTTCCACTTCTTAAGTTCGTGACGCTTCTTGCTGCGCCAACGCGTCTTGTATTTCACAGCCTGTTTTTCTAAATGGTCGAGCGCTTCGTTGATCGCGGAAGCCATGTCTCCCGCCTGAGCCAACGCGACCAGAGGGCCTTTGCGGGCCGCGACGGTGATTTCTGCCTTGTGGCGGCGCTTTTCGATCGTCAGAATGACCTTGGTTTCAAATCTGTCGCCGAGAATTTTGCGGACTTTCGCTAAGCCGGTTTCAACGTCCTTGCGGATACTTGCAGTGATTTCGCATTGCCGACCGGTGTATTCCACGTTCATGAGAGGCTCCTGATTTCCTAACCTTGGGACCTCGTTGAAGTTGGCCAACCGTATTATGTCGCCTCGGTTGATTCGGTTTTCAGTTCTTAGTTTTCGATTCTTAGTTCATCGTGCTTACTTTCGGCGGAACTACCTCGAAGCATTAGTTATTTTTTCACACGGCGTTGGTGGGTGCTGGGGATCCGCATGTCTTCGCGGTACTTGGCCACGGTGCGGCGGGTCACCTGGATGCCTTGGGATTGCAGAATGCGAGTGATTTGCTCGTCGGTCAGCGGGCGGGCCGGGTCTTCCTCTTCGATCAGCTTCTTGACCCGTCGCTTCAGAATGAGCAGCGAAGTGCCTCCACCCTCGGGGCCGTTGACGCTCTCGCTGAAGAAGTAACGCAGCTCGAAGACGCCCTGCGGAGTGTGCGCGTACTTGCTGGCGACGGCGCGGCTAACAGTGGAAGGATGCACGCCGATTTCTTCCGCCACCTCCTTGATCATCATAGGCTTCAGCTGATCGATGCCCTTCTCCAGGAAGTCCTGCTGACGGGCCACGATGGAGTAGCAAACTTTGGTGATCGTCTGCTTGCGCTGCTCGATATTCTTGATCAACTGAATCGCGCTCTTGTAGCGCTCTTTCACGTAATTGCGGGTGTCTTTGTCCTGCGTATCGCGGTTGAGCAGGCGCTTGTAGGCGGGATTGAGACGAAGCTGCGGGACGCCGTCGTCGTTCATCATCACTAGCCATTCGTCGCCGTGCTTGACGAAGGCGACGTCGGGCTCGATCAGCCGCGGCTGGACATTGTTATAGCGTGATCCTGGGCGGGGATCGAGGGTGCGGATGTATTCCAGCGCCTGCTGCACGGCCTCAATGGGGCGGCCGATGGCGCGGGAGATTTCCTTGTGCTGCTTGTTCTGGACCGCGCGCAGATGTTGCTCGACGATGGCCATGGCATCCGCGATGGCCTGGGCAGTGGCTTCTCCGTTACCCAGCTTGCTCTCTTCCAACTGGCGTTGATGATAGCGGAGTTGATAGAGCAGGCACTCGCGCAGATCGCGGCAGCCAACTCCCGGAGGATCCAGCTGGCGAACCACTTCGAGAGCTTCGTGGAGGTCTTCGAGGTTGAAGCTCGGTTTAAATACCGGCTGCGGGGCCCGCGCAGGCTTGGGCGGAGCAGCGGGCGCCGGGGTTTCGGTCAGAGCGGGCGCGACCGCCGTCGCGGCGCCGATCAGCGCTGCATCTGCCATCTCGTTCTGCGCTGCGCTCCATTCGCCATCGACCGCATGTTCCAACTCACCGGACGCATCGCCGTTCGGTTCTTCGACTATTTCGCCCAAGCCAAGCGCCGCAGCTTCCTTCACCACGGTTTCCACAACTGTGGCGTCGGCTTCGGGCGATGACGGCGGGGCGATGCCCAGCAACTCCTCGTCGCTGGCGATCAGATATCCATCTTCGTTCAGGTTGCCGATGATGACCTCAGCCGCTTCGCGAACCGGTGGCCGAGTCGGAACAGCACCCAATTGCCAAGTAAGATGGTCCGTGAGATTGCTGGGCTTGGAGAGAAAATTCTCGAACGACGGGCGCTCGATATCTTCCATCTCCCGGCTGCTGCGATAGCCGGGATCGAGATAATCCTGGAAGAACGAGCCAAAATCGATTTCTTCGAACGGATCCTTTTTCTCTTCGGCTGGAGCGGCAGTTTCTTCGACCGTGGGGCGGTCGCGGTCTTCTTCGCGGCGGCCGACGTCATCGAGCAGAGGAACTGAGTCCTCCAGTTCTTCGAGGACTGGATTCTCCACCATCTCAGCCGTAATCATGTCCCGGAGTTCAAGCTTATTCAGCGCCAGGACGCTGACCATCTGCACCAGTCCTGGCGTCAGGATCTGGCGTTGCGAGACTTTCAGATGCAGCTTGGGTTGTAACAGCACCATAAGTCGACTAAAGTCCCTGAACCCAATAACCACGAAGGACACTAAGTACCACGAAGGAAAACCTTAGTGTCCCTTCGTGTCCTTGGTGGTTTATGCCTTTCTCATACCAGCGAGAAGCTTTCTCCCAAATACACTCGCCGCACTTCCGGATCGCTGGCCAGTTGCTCCGGCAATCCGGAGCGGAAAATCCGGCCCTCATCGATGATGTAGGCCCGGTCGGTGACCGAGAGCGTCTCCCTGACGCTGTGGTCAGTAATCAGCACTCCGATGCCGCTCGTCTTCAGGTCGCTGATGATCTTCTGCAAATCCAGCACCGCGATCGGGTCAATCCCGGAAAACGGCTCATCCAGCAGGATGAATACCGGGTTGATGCACAGGGCGCGGGCGATTTCTACCCGGCGCCGCTCACCTCCCGAAAGAGCGTATCCGCGGTTCTGGCGGATGTGCTCCAGCCCCAACTGGTCGATCAGGGCTTCCATCTTCTCGCGGCGCTCATGCCAGGAAATAGGCTGCGCCTCCAGCACCGCGAGGATGTTTTCCTCGACCGTGAGCTTGCGAAATACCGACGCTTCCTGGGGGAGATAGCTGATGCCGTACTGGCGCGCCCGCAAATACATGGGCACATCGGTGATATCGTCCTGATCGATCATTACCCGGCCGGTGTCGGGAGGGATCAGGCCGACTATGGTGTAGAAGGTTGTCGTCTTGCCAGCGCCGTTAGGCCCAAGTAAACCAACAACTTCGCCCTGCTCGACCCGCAGGCTGACACCATTCACCACCCGACGACCACGGTATGATTTTCCGACTTCGTCGGTGGCCAGAGTACGCATTTATCGTGCCACTCGCGTCTGCGTAACGCTTGGGGAGGTATTGTTGCCTTCAACCAGCACCCTATCATCGCGTCTAAACAAAGTCAACGAATCGCCGGTAATCTTGCCATGTTCGGCATCAAAAATGCTAGGCGGACCGCCGGTCAGAACGAACTTGTCGTCGGAAACTGTGTAGACCAACTGGTTTCCGGTCGCCTTGCGGGTGGGTTGGGTGATTACGACCTGGTCCTGGGCGACGATTCGATCCAGTTTAGCGGCAGTGTTCTGGGTGTCACTGCCCGGAGCGTTGGCGGCTTGGCCCCTTGCCTGTAGGAATGCATCCATCTGAGCCGGCAGAGACGCTGAAATCGGCGGCTTTCGCGAGCACGCCCCCTTCGAAATGAGCTTTACGCTCGCTGTCCGCGTAGGTCAGGCGCGCGGACGTGATGGTTACCGGCGTGACTTTGCCGTTGGGAGTGGTTTGAATGAGCACGGTGGATACACCTTGGCCCGGGGACGCATTGCCGGCCGAACTTCGCGCAACCATGGCCCGGTGATCACGGTCGAACTCGATCACCGGCGCCTGCACGATGTGAGTATCCTGCCAGAGCCGGACGTCGCCGCTGTACACTGCGCTGGCGGAAGCGCCGTGAACCGTCATCTGGCGGGCGGTGACGTGGATGGGGCTCGAAGAGGCCAGCAGCGCGCCGTCAGGCTGCGGCTTCAAGTCACTGTACGTGCTCTTAACCGCGCCCTCGGCGAAAGCGTCGCCGGTAGCGCGATTCAGGCGCAAGCTATTGGCTGTTGTCGTCGCGCCGCCCTCGACCACACGGGGCGTTCCAGTTAGAACCAGCAACTGGTCGGCGGGCGTGTACTGGGCGCGGTCGGCCCAGGCTTTGCGTTCACCGTCCGAGTAAATCACGTTTCCGGTTTGTAGGAGTTCAGAAATCCCATTGCCGCTAGTAAAGCTGAGGTCGAGCGCATTGCTGGTGCTGACGCGCTCGGGCTGGCCGGCATCACTGGTTACGATGCGGGCGTCGGGTGCGCCGTGGAGCGAAGCCAACTGGCCGAGGTCGTCGAATCGGGCCTCGAACTTGGCCGCGGTGGCGCGTATCTGTTGGCCGGCTGTGGCTTTCTGGCCTGTGGAAACCAGGGCGACTTGAGCCGGCCCTTCGGTTTCGGCGCGATCCAGACGCCGTCCGCCGGTCAAAAAGAAATCCACGGCTGAGGCCGTGAGTTCCATATTTTGGCTGGAGGCGGAAGGAGCAGCGGGCTTTTGGCGCTGCACCAGCTTCACATTGTCCTCCATGTGAACCTTGGTCAGCATATTTTTCGCGGCAAAATTCAAGACCGCGCGGTCGGCAGTAGTCTGCATCGCTTGCGGCCCGGAACTTTCCAGTTGGACGCCGCCAGAAAAAACGGCTGTGCGCAGGTCGCGCTCGCCCGCGAGAACAAGCTCCAACTGGTCGGCGTGGATTTCTGCGGGCTGTGCGCCCTGCGATTCCGCGAACACGTTGCCGGTGGCCAACGCCCGGGACACGGTGTTATCGGAACGCAGGAAAATCATCGCCTTGTCCGCCTGGCAGCGCTGCTGCCCGTCTTCCATGCGAACATGATCCAACACCACCAGCCGCGGATTCTTACTGAGAGTGCCGTGGTCCGCCATGATCTTGGCAGTGGATGATTGGCTGAACTGAACCTCCACCTGCGACTGCAAGACAAGCACGCTTCCCTTGGCGGTATAGCTCATTCCCAGAGCTGATCCGCTGGCTTGGGGGACGCGAAACTCCACTTTATCTTTGGTGTAGGCGTCCCCGGTTTTCTCCTGGAAAACGATTCCGCTGGTCTTGAGGTGAATGGGGTTCTTCAGTTCCTTGGGCGTCGTCTGGTCGGTGCTCGTAAGGCCGGCGGGGTTAGCCTCCAGATCGATCTGCACTTCGCCCTTTGCCCTAACCTCGCCCGAGCGCGGGTCATACTCGAAGTCGGACCCGTAGATCTGGTCAAAGCGGCTGGAGTCACGGCCATACAGCGTGATGGCGACATCGTGCAACTCGGTGTGTCCCCCAAGTTTGAACTGCACCGCCTTGCTGGCTTGTATTTTGAAGAGAGTCCGCCCGGCTTCCGAACGGGAGATGGTGAAGCCGTCCGCACTCTGCTGGATTTCTACTCCGATCTTGCCCGGCACCTGCTTGAGCGCGTTCTGCACACGGTGTTGGGCGTAGAAGTAGGCTCCAGCGACGACCGCGACCGCCAGCACAGCGGCCGCGGCAAACCAGTGGCGAAGGCGGGAAATTTGCGGTGGCATCCATCACAAGTCTACTTGATGGTCGCGGCAAAGTTCGGATCGGCGGAACTTTCTGAAGCTTTGGGCCGTAACGTTCACCGGGCTTCAGTTCAGTCGTCGGCGTCGAGGAGAATCATGAAAAAACAACTATGGGAGCGTGTGTTTCTATCGGCTGCCGCATTTTCAGTCTTTTTGTGCTTCCTGCCGATGGCGCTTTGGGGTCAGGGTTCGCCGGCAAATGTTGAGGGGACATGGACTGGCAGTTTCGACATCACCAGCCCGGACGGCCAAATTCAGCACGACACCGCCCTCATCATTCTCAAACAGCAAGGGAGCAACCTTTCCGGGAGTGCAGGCCCCAATGAGAATCGGCAAACAGAAATTTCGGATGGGAAGGTGGACGGAGAAGAGGTGCGCTTCTCGCTTCTGATGGGTCCAGGAGATTCGCTTGGCGTGAAACTGCGCTTGGAAGGCGGGCGCCTGAAAGGTGAAGCTATCGGCAATTTGGCGGAAGGCGGCAAGAAGATCGCGATCGATACGACGCGATCTGCGCTGGGTTCGTCTGGCTCCCAGTCCCCGGCGCAAAGTCTTTTCGACGAGATTTCTCACCAGGACAGTCTTCTGTTCGCGGCTTACAACTCGCGTGATTTCGTGGTTCTTGAGACGTTTTTCACCAAGGATTTGGAGTTCTACCACGACCGGGACGGACTCATCCCGTACTAGAAAAATATGGATTCATTCAAGGCCCACTTTGCCAGTGCGACCAAGACCCGGCGAGAGCTGGTGCCGGGCACGCTGCGAGTTTATCCTCTGGGCGACTACGGCGCGGTGGAGCTGGGCGAACATCGCTTCTACAGCACCGACCCGGGTCAGCCGGAACGGCTCACGGCGACTGCCAGTTTCGTGCACGTATGGCAGCACAAGGATGGCGCGTGGAAGATTTCGCGAGTCGTTAGCTACGACCATCACTAGGAGTAACCATCGTGAGTCTGCAAGGCCTCCTCTGAAAAAATACTTATCTCTTTACCTCGACCTGGTTCGCAATTCTGTCGTATTCACTCTTCTCCAGAATGCCGCGCGCTACCAACTCGTTGGGTTCGTCGTAAGGGCGGCCGGCCACGATTTTGTTTGCCTTGGCGTCGGTGATGCCGGGAAGTTCGACCAACTGTTGCCGGGTGGCGGTATTCAGGTTGAGCGGCTTGTCGCGGTTCCAGCCTTCGCGGATGCCTTGCGCCACCGCTTTGGCGTCGCTTTTGATATCTGCCGTTGCCTGGGCAGTTTTCTCCTTCACTTCCTGCGGATTGTTCTGATGCGTGCCGCATGCGGCCAGGCCAGCCACTAACGCGATGACGAGAATAAGAGAATGACGGCAGGGAAAAGTAATCATATAGGTTCACTCCAGTGCTTCGACTTGGATGACACGCAGTGCATCGTAGTTGCCGGGCCGGGGGATTTTATCGGCTTCGAGCGCTGCCCCAACTTGGTTGACGCTGCAACCTTCCGTTCTTTGCGGCTTTTCCTTTGCGGCCTTTGCGGTTAAAGTCTTTGCCCTGCTTCAATCGTGCAAAATCTTAAACCGCAAAGTGCGCAGGGGAAGGCCGCGAAGGGCGCGAAGAACTACCCTTCGCGGGTCAGGCCTGGGCTGGCGTCTTTGCGACCGCGCCGCTTAGAATTCTTCATCTATGCCCGATCCGGCGCTGTTAGAGCTGCGCAATATCCAGGTGATGCGCGGCAACACGATTGCCCTTGACGATTTCTCGCTCCGCATCCCGGTCGATGAGCACATTGCCATCCTCGGTCCCAACGGGTGCGGGAAATCTACGCTCATCAAAACGATTACGCGGGAGTGCTATCCCGTGGCGCGGGAAGGTTCGAGCATGACGATCCTGGGCAACGAGCGGTGGAACGTCTTCGAGCTTCGGTCGCTGCTGGGCATCGTTTCGAATGATCTGATGTCGTGGTGTACCGGCGAGGCGCTGGGGCGCGATGTGGTGCTTTCCGGCTTCTTCAGCAGCAACGATATTTATCCCAACCACGCCATTACGGCGCAGCAGAGGGAGTTGGCGGATGCGACTTTGGCACGGCTACAGATCATGCATCTGGCGGAGCGGCCGGTAGCTGAGATGTCGTCCGGGGAGGCGAAGCGGGTGCTGATTGCGCGGGCGCTGGTGCACAGGCCGCACGCTTTGTTATTTGACGAACCGAGCAATTCTTTGGATCTGTTTGCCCGGCATAGTCTGCGGCAGACCATGAGCCAGTTGGCGAACTCCGGGATGGGAATTGTTTTGGTAACGCATGATCTCGCCGACATTATTCCTGAGATCGACCGCGTGGTGCTGATGTCGAAGGGACGAATCGTAGCGGATGGGCGGAAGGAAGAAATGCTGCGGGCGGAACAGTTGTCGGCGCTCTTCGGGATGGAAGTAGAAATCGCCCGGCGGGATGGCTACTACCACCTGTGGTGATTGCCTGTGTAGAGACGGCTCTGACCCGTCCAGGCCGAGCAACGCTCGCAGGCTCTCCTGTACAGCTACACCGCTCTCAACCGCCATAGTAGCGGCGTCAGTCGTGCCGATGCCGATTGCCTCGACTGGCGCGAAGGCGCCCGTCCCAGATCGACTGTTCAGAACTTCTCGTCCATCGTGATGCTCTCGATCATCTGATCCAACTCCTGATCGGCTTTGTCGCGCTTCTGCTGTAGATCGGAAATCTCTTTGATTCAAAGTGACGAGCCGGTCTTCCTGCGAGTCGAGTTGGTGTGTGTAGCGCTGCAGTAGCGCCTTCTCCTCGGGGCTGCCTTTCAGCACTTTCATATTCTCGCGGACGCGCGCCTGATCCTGCGTGATGGCCGTGATCTCCGTCTGGCGGGCTTTGATCTGCGCCTCGAAATTGCTGACTTCGTTTTTCTGCGCCAGCACCTTGCGGAAGACCTCCTGCAGCGCGGGCGTGATCTGATTTTCCTTGCTGATTAGCGCGACCTGGTCGTCATCCAGGTTGGTAAGTTCGTACTCAGTATCTTCGGGGTGATACTCCTCGAGCTTCAACTCTTCGGTCTTGTCCGGACCGACCGCGACTCGAAAACGGAGAAACGACGCCGTAGTTTCCTCTGGCTTGGCTCCCTCGGCCAGTTTCCATCCTTCACGCGCGGGATGTTCGATGACCACCTGCCGCGGCTGAGTGTCGGAGTTGTGCAGCGTGTATTTGCGGCTGTCGCGCTGCTCGCGGGTGAGGATCATCATGCCCTTGGCGATGCGCACATGAGTCGCGGGCTTGGTGCTCGATTCTTCTTCCATGGTGATGCGGAGCGCGGGATCGCCGGCGAAGGAGATCAGGCGGCGCTCGGCGGGATGGACGGTTTCGATCAGGCCTTCGCCGGCGAAGGTGTCGCCGTCGAGAATGTTGAAGGTGCCGGAGTCGAGCGTCAGGCCGCTGGAGTTGGTGAGCCACAGAGCGCGGCGGATTTCTTTGGAGTTTTCGTTCCAGATGGAGACCTTCTC
>CAVTLU010000026.1:0-15915 GCA_963735545.1 uncultured Acidobacteriaceae bacterium | reverse complement strand
CTTTCTCGTATTCTCGACCCCAGAACTTCATGGCCTCGGCATCATTCTGGATGTGCGCGCTCTTGGGATCCAGATGCAGTTCGCGATTTACCTCCCAGGCAATGTTGGAAAGCTGCAGCATGGTGACAGCAACGTTCCCGGCAGAGACGGGGGCATGCAGCTTCTCGCCGGTTTTGATGCCGGCGATGAAGTTTGCAAAGTGCGCGTCGGTCATGGAATCGCGCCCTATGAGATCGGCGGACGAAGTTGTGCCACCCACCTTGTACTCGCTGGTCTTTTTCCCATCAAGATCGTAAATCTCGTAGCCGTCGCGATCGACCAGCACTGTGCCGGTGGTTCCGACAATGGTTGCGCCGCGATCGCGCCCGTAATACTTCATCCCCGAGCAGCTCTTGCCTTCCCAGGAGAGCAGCTTGTCGTCGTATTCGAAGCTGGTCACAAGTGTGTCATAGAACTGCCAGTCGTCTTTGAACTGGTACCGGCCTCCCGACGAGGTGATGCGGTTGGGATAGTCAACGTCCAGCGCCCAGCGGCAAACGTCAACTTCGTGAGTTCCGTTGTTCAGGGTCTCGCCGGTTCCATAAATCTTGAACCAGTGCCAGTTGTAAGGCTGCACATTATCCTTGTATGGCATGCGCAGCGCGGGCCCTTGCCATAGATCCCAATCAAGAGTTGGAGGCACAGCTACTTCCTTGCCGATGCCAATCGACTTTCTGGTATTGACGTACCAGGCCCGTCCAAAATACGCGCGGCCGATCAGCCCACTGTGGATTTTCTCGATAATCTCGATGGTGTGCGGTGAAGAGCGCTGCTGGTTTCCCATCTGCACCAGCTTTCCGTATTTCTGTTGCGCCTCCACCAGCAACGCGCCCTCCGCCGGATTGTGGCTGCACGGCTTCTCTACATAGACGTGTTTGCCGGCCTGCAATCCCGCGATGGCCATCGGAGTGTGCCAGTGATCCGGAGTGGCGATAGTGATCGCATCGACATCCTTGCGCTCCAAAATCTTGCGAAAATCTTTTTCCGAGTCAGGCGCATAGCCCAGCTCCTTCTGGGTAACGCCGGCGAACTTCGCCAGAATGTTGCTCTCCACATCGCAAACGTGTGAGATGCGGGCGGTGTTCTTATTGGCTTTGAGCGCCGAAAGATGAGCGTAAGCGCGGCCATTCAGGCCGATGACGGCAAAGCTGAGCCGCTCGTTCGCGCCCATGATCTGTGCATAGCTCTTGGCGGTCGACCCGATGGCCAGACCTGCGCTTCCCACTGCGAGCGTGTCGAGAAATTCACGTCGAGTAATCATGTGGCTCCTTGGTCGAACTGCGAACCTTGCGTGCTTCGCGGATTTTCTTTGCGACCTTTGCGGTTAAGCGCTTTCTCTCGCATGCAGCACAAAGCCTTCAACCGCAAAGAACGCAAAGGAAGACGCAAAGGGCGCAAAGAAATTTAAGACCTGCCAATGGTTCAGCAACTCACACCGGCCTCAGCCAGCGCTTTCTTGAGACCCGCCATGCTGATTCGCGTTGAGGCTTCCGGCGTGCCGCCTCCGCGCCAATGGGTTTCCAGACTCACCGCGTAGTGGTAGCCGTCGCGGACGAACGCCTTGAATTGTCCAACCCAATCGACTACCCCCGCGCCCACCGGCTCCCAATCGAATTTTCCTCCCGCCTGCCGGGTAACGTCTTTTGCGTGGCAGTGCCCGATGCGGCTTTTCGGCAGAACGTCGTATCCGTTCGGGTAGGGCGTGCCGCCCAGCGCGGCCGCATTGCCGGGATCCCAGTTGAGCATGAAATTGCTGTTGGGGATTGCCTTCAGCACCTCCGCTGCCTCTTCCCCGGTCGCCGTGTTGCAAGACATTTCGTTCTCCAGCAGAAGAATCAACTTTTCTTTCGCACAGCGCTCCGCGGCCTGCTGTAACTTCGCGTTGATCGCCGCCCGGTAAGGTTTCTGGTCGGCCAAACGCCAATAATCGAAACAGCGAATGCGGTCGGTATGGAAAGTCTTGGCGAGAGAAATGCAATGCTCGAGCAGTTTGTCTTGCGCGCTGGCATCGAAGTCGGCATGGAATTGATCGCGGTTCTCACTCTCCTTTGACCGTGGAGCACCGGGCCAGTCCGTCTTGAACAGCGGGCTGGCAATGTCTGTAACTCGCAGCTTGTGCTCCGCCAGAATCTTGAGCGAGTCGTCGATCTGCTTGGGACTCAGTTCGGTGACGTTCTTGTCCCACATCCCTCGCATCTCAATCCAATGCAGACCGAAGTCCTGGGACGCGATCTTGCACGCCAGCTCGAAGTCCTGCGTGATTTCATCGTTGATAACCGCCAGGCGAAAGGGACAACTCGCCGCCACGCCTTGCCCTAGACTCTGCTGCACCGTGAACGTTGCCAGGCTCAGCGCGCCTAATCCGGCCAGCATCTCGCGTCGTGTGTAGTTCATGGTCTGTCTTCCTCCGAAGATGCTTACCCGGTCAGAAAACCGTGTATGAGACCGGGACTGCAGGTGTTGAAGTTTGTGGTCTTAACCTCTGCAGCACACCGCCACACCGTACATCATGAGATTGTCGAAGTCCAGCCCACCCTCATCTCCAACCGAGAGCAGCTGTGAGTGCCGGGATCCGTTCTGTAACAGCCGCAGCTTGCTACTCGCCAGAGGTCTTGGGCTTCTCTTTGATGTTGCCGAACAGATTGTCCAGCAGCCCGAAGCGAAACGATGGTGAAACGTAGCCCTTCGGCAAATAGTCCTCAGGAATCGCTATCTGATTTCCATCCCGAACCGACGAGTAATGGGGAGACATGATCTCCACTCCGGCCGCGTTAAATTTGTCCTGAAGGTTCTCGTGGAGATCTGAATAGGTATTGGCCATTCGACTGGGTTGATCGCTGAAGGCGTTCAGTTCGTAGTGCACATAAAAGTCGTCCAGAGCGGTCTGGAAAACAAACGGCTTTGGTTCCTTCAGAATGTTCTCCGTCGCCAGCGCCGCATCGATTAATAACTGGTGCACCGTACGCCACGGTGCGTCGTAACCGATCGTAACGGAGGTGTGCAGAATCAGTCCCCCCTGCTGAGAGGAGGCGCTAAAGTTGATGATGTGGCTACTGAGTACCATGGCGTTCGTGATGGTGATCTCCACGTTTTTGATGGTACGAATTCGCGTAACCAGCAGCGTCTTCTCAATGACGTCTCCCATGGTGTCAGCGATTTTGACGCGGTCACCCAGCTTAAAGGCACGCATGTAAGTGAGAATGACTCCAGCCACAACATTCGCTACCGCCGACGTCGATCCGAGAGAAAAAAGCACGCCGAGAAAAATGGAAATGCCTTGGAAAGCCGGGGACTTGGAACCGGGCAAATAGGGAAAGATCACGATCAGGGTAAGAGTGAAGACGAGGAAGCGGACAATTTTGTACGTGGGCTCCGCCCATTCGGGGTAAAAGCCCGGGAGGGTGATGGTCTGTTTGCCAATCTCGCCGAATATGATGCGGATGAACTTTGTGACATAAAACGATATCAAGACGATCACCGCGATAAAGAACACGTTGGGCAGATAGGCGACTACGCTGTCGCCGACGAGTTTCAAAGGCGAGAGCACATAACCGATCAGAATCTGTGCGTAGCCTCGCGTCCAGGGGAAAAAGCCCAAGACCAAAGATGCATAGAAATACAAAGCGACTAAAACAAGAACGAAACGCAAGAGCTTTGCCACTCCGATCGCGAAATCGGCAATCCGATCGGCAGGGAGGAGTTCAAACTTCTGGATGCGCAATGAAGGGATAAGGGTGCCGCGCCAGGAATGGAGTTGCTTGTACAGTCTCGGGAAAGCGAAGCCCAGGAGCCGGAAAATCACGATCAAGACGGCGGTGGAGATCAGGGCGTAAACGCCGCCGAGGATGAGGCTCTTAATACTGTATTCGTGGCGCAGAGCGATCAGAGCTGAGCGAATCCGCTCCGCATAATCGCTTCCCAGCTCTTGACGAGACTTCCCGGCAAGTTTCGCATCCAGGTCGGTAACGCTCATCACAACCAGATCGCCAGCCATGATGTCGGTCCTACCCTCGGCATCGGCAACCGAAACGGACTCCGGTTTGAACATCAAGTCTTTCGAAAGATTTTTGATCCTTCTGCTTATCGCAGCGGCGCGGGCCTCAGCGGGAAAGGAGAGGACACCCGGCACGGCAAAGATGGTCTGGCCGTTTACGGTGACCGAGGCCTGCGCAACCGGCTTAGGTGCGGTAGGCAGAACTGCAGGCTGGCTAGTGACCTGCTGACAAATCGTCAGAACACATATCAGGATTGCGGCTGCGGGAACTGTTGCTGGACGTCTGAAATGCACGGGATACCTCCTACCTAAAGCGCAAACGTCTACCTATTTGCAGGCAAGATGCTGCGGCGAACGAGAGATGATACTATCTGCCGAGGTGTTGAAAGACAGAATTGCGCCCGGCCTGATCTCATTCTCACACTCAGGTTGGGAGCGTGTGAGGCATCCTCGAATGCTCCGGGTAGGGAAGAAATTCAAGTGCAGTCTCTGTTGCAGGATATTCAAGAGCGCCCAAGCACTTCGGATCCATCGAACGACCGTCCATCCCGCTCCTGTCGGCAAGAGAAGGCCGAAGTGAGGAAGAGGAGGCTGGAATGCGCGTGTGCCGAAACCATCAGACACACAGAGGCCGGGACTCCAGTATTTTGAAACTACCCCTCCGACTGGCTATGGAACGAATCGCGGATCGACTGCGCCCTTGCCTTCCGTGAATTGGATGTCCAGGTGCGGCAGGTTGACAAGTTCAAACGTGGCCGAAGCCAGCCGGATCTGATTCTTGGAGCTGTCCACTTCCTCCAGAAATCGGGTAAAGAGCCGGTCTTTCACGAAGCGACGCTTGCGGTAGTCAACGATGTAGCGCGCTGTGAACTCAATCCAGTTGTCGTTAGCCACCAGTGTAATCATCGGTTCGATCTTGGCGTCTTCCAACCGGTACTTGCTCACCGCCTTTTGCCAGGCCGCAAGTGATTCAATAGCGTAGCCCTGGCAGATTTCCTTTACGACCTGCTCCAGTACCGTTCTCGTGTACTCCCAGTTCGAGCCGTAGCGGACGGGCAAAGTGATTTCGTCCCAGAGAAATGGGAAATCTGCAGAGTAGTTATAGACTGGCTCCTTGAAAATGAAGCTATTTGCAATCCGCACGATGCGGCCATTGTAGAGATCGCCATTCACCCACTGGCCCACTTCCATGAGAGTGGTGCGGAGAATGCCAACATCAATCACGTCTCCTTTTATCCCTCCCAATTGCACGCGATCGCCAGGAGAATAAAAACCCCCGAAAGAGGCAGCGAACCACCCGGCCACGCTGGCGATAACCTCTTGCAGAGCAAAGGCGATTCCCGCGCCGGCGACGCCGAAGGCGACCGTCAGGCCGGCAAGACGATCACTGAAAACCGTAGCCACGACGCCAAACGCAATCAGATATCCCAGGAAGGTAACAAACTTCCGGACGCGGTATCGAGTATCTGCATCTTTCACATACCGGCCGATGGAACGCTGCATCAACCGGCTTAGTGCATAGACAACACCAACGCCGATCAACGCCGCAATGAGCTTCCCGAATGTCGGGTCAAAGAGCCACCGTTTGATCTGTTCCTCCATGACTTCCTCCTGGGCGCTTTGCACCCGGCGATGATTGTACGAGAGTCTCCGACGGAATCAGTGAGTGGCGGGTGGCCGTATTGGGATGTGCGGTTACGCGCCGATCAGGGAAGGGATCCTGAGTGAACGGGGGCTGGCCCCATGCCCCCGGAACACTATCCTCAATATCGGTTCAGTAGGACTTCTGCATGGGTCGAATGCTGATGTCGGTTACTTCGGCGGTGCGGGGCAGGCAGAGCGAGTGCGTCACCATCTCCGCAACATCTTCGGCTTGCATCAGCAGCTCTGGGCGGTAGGGTTTGCCTTCTTTCTCGAAGAGCTTGGCGATGCGTGGCGTGGCGGTGCGGCCGGGGTAAACGCTTAGCACGCGGACGCCGTCGGCATTCACTTCGTCGCGCAAGCTGTCCGCGATGGCGCGGAAGGCGTGCTGCGTTGCCGAAAACTGCCCGGCGCCGGCGGGCGTGCGCAGGCCCGCGGAGGAGTTAATGAAGACGATCTGCCCCTGACTCTTCTTCAGCATGGGTAGCATGGTCTGGATCATGGCATAGTGGCCGCGCAGATTGGAGCGGTACATTAGATCGAAATCGGTGAGCGAAGCCTTTTCCAGCGTACCGTGAGCGATGGCGCCGCCGCACAGGACCAGAATGTTGACGCGGCCGAGATCGCGCTGAACTTTTTCCCCGAGGCCGCGGATTTCCTCTTCATGGGTCAGGTCGACGGGAAAAGCGTGGCCGCGTGCACCTAGCGCCTGCACTTCTTTTGCGACTTCCTCGAGGACTTCCTTGCGGCGAGCGACCACGCAGACTTCAGCGCCTTTGCCCGCCAGCGATAACGCAATCGCTTTTCCGATGCCGCTGCTGGAGCCGATTACGACGGCAATTTGGTTCTTTAGAGTTTCCATGACTTAGATTATGCCCTCCGGTTCGCGATTACGGCGCCGCCCATTCGGGGCGCTTGAGAACTGGTCTTCCGCTCCGCTGGCGGCTTTGTTATTCTTCTATTTTTTCCCAGGGCTTCGTTCTTGCGCCGCTTCGCGGCTAATTCTCTGGCCTCCCGCATTTACAACGAGCCGCTGGGAACCAGGTCCAGAACTGTCTCCACGGATTTTGCGATTGCTTCGGGAGTTAGTCCGTGGCGCTCCTGCATGTATTCCTGGCTTCCGATGTACGGAGAAAATGCGGCCGGGACGCCGATTCTCTTGAACGGCACTTTAGGAATATCTGCCTCGGCCAGCACTTCCGCCACTGCGCTGCCCAATCCGCCCAGGATGCTGTGCTCTTCCAGAGTAAGAATTGCGCCGGTCTCGCGAGCCGCCGCCAGCACGGCTTCCGCGTCCAATGGTTTCACCGTATGCATGCTCAGCAAGCGAATTTTGATTCCTTCTTTTGCCAGGCGCTCCGCGGTGCGCACTGCCGTTTGCAGCATACCACCAGTGCTGATCAGCGTGGCATCGCTGCCTTCGCGCATGCGGATCGCCTTGCCCAGTTCGAAACGAATCTCGGACTGATGCACGATCGGTTCTCCGGCCTTACCCAGGCGCAGATAGCAGGGGCCGGCATATTCGGTGATGGCGCGGGTGGCCGCCTTGGCTTCGACTGGATCGCCCGGCGCCACAACCATCATTCCTGGCAGCGCGCGCATCACGGCGAGATCTTCGATGGCGTGATGAGTGGCTCCCATGGCGCCGTAAGCGAAGCCTCCCCCGACGGTAACGATTTTTACATTCGCGTTGTGATAACAGACGTCGTTTCTCACGTGCTCCAGGCAGCGCATGGTGGGGAAGTTCGCGATCGAGTAGGTGAACGCGATCTTGCCGCTCAGCGCCATTCCGGCGGCCATGCCGGTCATGTTCTGTTCCGCCACGCCGGCGTTCAGAAATTGGCGAGGCAGTTGCTCCATGAACGGCGTGACCACGCCGAATCCCAGATCGCCGACGATCAGCATGATGCGTTCGTCCTGCTTGGCCAACTCAAAGAGCTCCTTCAAAAATGCATTTCTCATTTGCTTTCCCCCAGTTCCGCGAGAGCTTTGGTCAGATCGTCGCCGAGTGGCGCGCGGTAGTGCCACAGCAGCTTGTTTTCCATGTAACTCACACCTTTGCCCTTCACGGTGCGGGCGATGATGCAGCTCGGCTTTCCAGCTTCGAAAGGGACGTGGGTGAGGGCTTCCTCAAGCGCCGGCATGTCGTGGCCGTCGAGTTCGCGCACCGACCAGCGGAAGGCGCGCCATTTGTCGGCGAAGGGATGAAGATCGATCACGTCCTTCACCATACCCAGGCTCTGAATTCCGTTGTAATCGACGATGACGACCAAGTTGTCCAGATTGTGCTGCGGGGCGAACAGAGCCGATTCCCAGACCGAGCCTTCATCGCACTCACCATCGCTCAGGAGGCAGAAGACCCGGCTGGCTCGTCCATCGCGCTTGGCGGCAATTGCCATGCCGGTGGCGACGGGCAGGCCGTGGCCTAGCGATCCGGTGGAAAGTTCCACTCCTGGATTGTCTTTGTGCATCACGTGGCCGGCGAGCGGCGAACCATTTTGATAAAAGGTTTCGAGAGCTTCGAGAGGGAAGAATCCGCTTTCGGCGAGCGTCGCATAGAGCGCGGTGCAGGCGTGGCCTTTGCTCATGATGAAACGATCCCGCTCCGGCCAGTCGGGCCGTTTAGGGTCGTAACGCAGAGCCCGCCCGTAGAGAGCAGCCATGATGTCTGCCACGGAGAGCGCAGAGCCGATGTGAGAGGCATTGGCTTTCCCGGTCATACGCACGCAGTGTTTGCGGATGCGATTGGCCAGTTGCGAAAGATCAATTGAGTTGGTTTGGTTCACGGTGTTCCCCTTCCTATCTGTTTCTCCTGTGCGATTCGGTTCGGCTTGGTCATTTCTGCTCCTCCGGAATCAGAGCTAGGACGTCTGCTTCAACAATTCGACCGCCTGGGCCGGTGGCTTTCACGCGGCTAAGGTCGATGCCGTGTTGTAGGGCCAGCCGCCTTGCAGCTGGAGTGGCGCGCAGGGGACCACCGGCTTTGGGAGCTGCGGGCAGCGCCTCGCGTGCTGCCGTCGAGACGTTGCTAGCAACGTCTCTACTGGCCGGCGATTTGTCCGACTCGGTTGTTTCACCTGGTAGCGACTCGCCTTCTGCCAGGATGTAGCCGATCAGTTCTTGCACATGCAGAGTGGCGCCCACTTGCGCCACATGATGCAGAATGCCCGCGGCTGGAGCCGGAACTTCGAACGTCACTTTTTCGGTGGTGATTTCGAGGACGGGGTCTTCGATCTGCACTCGTGCTCCCGATGGCTTCAGCCACGTCGACAGAACACCTTCCTCGGTGTACATGCCCATGCTCGGCATCACGATTGGTTGCGGCATGCGTTAAGCTCCTGTTCCCAGCAACTCATCCACAGCGTCAATTACCTGCGCCGGACGCGGCACATAGTGCGCTTCCAACACCGCGGCAAAAGGCACAGGCGTGTCGGGAGCGGTGACGGTTTTGATGGGCGCATCCAGGTAGTCAAAACCCTTCTCGGCAACTCGCGCGGCGATATCGCGCGCCATCGAGGCAACCGGCGTGTCTTCGTCTACGACGATCAAGCGGTGGGTTCGCGCGACCGATTCGAGAATCGTGCCCTCGTCGAGCGGGGCAAGCGTGAGCACGTCTACGACTTCCGCCTTGATCCCCTCTTTCGCAAGAGCATCGGCTGCGGCCAGACAAACATGAGTCATGCGGCCGATGCCGCAGAGGGTAATGTCCTGGCCGCGACGTACGATCTCCGCTTTGCCGATGGGCACGCAGTAAGCTTCTTCAGGAACCGGCCCCTTGGCCGCAGCGCCCAGAAACTTGTGCTCCAGGACAACCACCGGGCCGTTGTCGCGGATGGCGGAAATGGTCAGCCCCTTGGCGTTATATGCGGTCGAGGGAACCACGACCTTCAGGCCGGGAATGTGAGCCAATATCGAGTACAGAGTTTGCGAGTGCTGCGCGCCCGCGCCTCCACCATAGGTTCGTTTGCCGTCGCCGCGAGTGCCGTAAGCGGTGCGGATCACGAGCGGTAAATCAATCTGTCCGCCCATCATGTAGTGCATCTTCGCCGCTTGATTGAGGATCTGGTCGAAGCAGCAGCCGATCAAGTCCACGAACATGATTTCCACGATCGGCCGCAATCCCGCCATGGCAGCGCCTACTGCTGCTCCTACAAAGCCGGTTTCTGAGATGGGCGTGTCGAGAACCCGTTGCGGCCCAAACTCGGTGATCAACCCTTTAGTGCTGCGCAGCGATCCGCCCCAGGCATCCACGAAGCCGAGATGTGCCCGGCCTGCGCCGCCGGCAATGTCCTCGCCCATAATGATGATGTTGGGGTCTCGACGCATTTCCAGACGCAGCGCTTCATTGATGGCCTGGCTGAAAGTGAGTTGCTTGACGGCCGGTTCGTGGGCTACGAGGAAGTCGGATGTCGTTGCTATTGTCATTGCGCCTCTGTGACGTAGACGTCGGTGAACAGTTCGGAGGGTTCAGGCAGAGGGCTGGCCTCGGCGAAGCTCACGGCGGCATCGAGCTTTTCTTTATTCGCTGCGTCGATAGCATCCAACTCTTCACGCTGGATGAGCCCCTCGCTCAACACGTCTTCCCGAAAATGCTTGATGCAATCCCGCTGGCGAGCCGCGTCTTCTTCGTCTATGGTCCGGTAGCGGCGGGTGTCGTCGCCCTGGTGATGGCCGTAGTAGCGATAGGTTTTGCATTCAATCAGGGAAGGTCCGTGTCCGGCTCGCCCGCGGGCGACCGCCGCTGCGGCCGCTTCCCAGACAGCGATTACGTCCTGGCCGTCCACGGTCACTCCGGGCATTTGGTAAGCCGCAGCGCGGTCCGCGATGTTCGCGGCCGCTACCGCGTACTCGACCGGCGTCGACTGGGCATATCCGTTGTTCTCGCAAACGAAGACCACAGGAAGCTTCCAGATCGACGCCAGATTCATGGCCTCATGCAGTGCGCCGATGCTGGCGGCACCTTCTCCAAAAAATGTTGCCGCGACTTGTGCTGTGCCTCGTACTTTTGCGGAAAGCGCCGCGCCCACGGCGTGCGTTGCTCCCATGCCGACGATGGGATTCACTCCCAACATGCCTACGCTCACATCTGTGATGTGCATGGAGCCGCCTTTGCCGTGATTGGTTCCGGTGGCTTTGCCGTAAAGTTCGGCCATCATGCGGTCGACTTCGACCCCCTTAGCAATGCAGTGGCCATGGCCGCGATGGGTGGAGGCGATCCAATCGCTCGGCTCAAGCGCGGCGCACACACCAACTGCACAGGCTTCCTGCCCGGTGTAGTAGTGAACGGCCCCAACCGGAACGCCGGTTTCCACTAGCCACTTGAGCCGCTCTTCAAATTCGCGGATCAGCGTCATGCGGTCGTACATCCAGAGCAACTGGTCTCGCGAGGGAATTAAGCGTCTGGTGGCGACACTTATGGCGGATGAATTTACTGCAACGCTAGCTGGCACGAACTCTCCGTAACGTGCTGAAGGCTTTGGAATCAACGCTATGATCAGCGTCGAGGGGAGTATGTGCATTCTGGCAGCGGAGTGCCTTGCGGGCGGTGTGTCAGGTCACATGGGGTGGTGATGGCGGTCACGCCTGTAACCCTATTGTTCTTAGGGCGTGGGGCAGATCGGTGCGGCTAAAAGGGGCGGGCTAAGCGCTGCAACTCGCCGCGAAGTTGCTGGATACGGGCGCGCCGTTTTCTATATTTGCCCCACTCAACTTCGGACCAGTCTTCGAGCGGGCACTCACCGAGTTGGTCCATTTGCCGCTGAAACAGCCGATGCAGCTCACGGGCAATCTTCTTGATTTGGTTCGGACCTCCGATTGCCCCAAAAAGCCGAGCGCCTTCGGTCGAAGGCTGCGCCGGATCGGATACCTTCAATCGTCCTGGGGATTGCGATTCGTTTGCAACCATTCACTCCTAATTTCCCTGGAAGGAGTCTGAATCCTCCGCAACCTGGGCCTGAGCGGTGATCCGCCGTTCGTGCCGGGTGAGCAGAGCATTCAGCTGATCGATAATTCTCATCAGCTTCTTTGGGTCTCTTTCGTTTAGTGCTCTTTCTTGCAGGTCTCTCCATCCCTTGGGTTCGTCGTCGAGCATGACTTTCACTCCATCTGGCAGTTTCAGTTCATGCTAAAACGACAGGCGAGCCAATGGCATAGGATTTGTGTTTTGAATCGGGGACAATTCCCAAAATGGGAAGATGTGGGGCGCTTGCTAGCCATTAACCACGAAGGACACTAAGTTACACCAAGGAAACCTTGGCTCGATGGTCTTGTCTAGCGGTCGGAATTCGCTAAGACAGGCGCGCCACTGGCATGGCGGCCAGTTTCCAGGCTCCCGTGCTAACATACCGGGCCGGGCGGTGCTTCATGAAACCTACCGACACGATTGCAGCAGTATTGAAGGGCAAAAGTGGCAGCCGAGTTTTGTCCGTCGAGCCTGATCAGTCTGTGTACCAAGCCATCGAAAAAATGGCGGAGGAGGACGTGGGCGCTTTGCTGGTGCTGGCCGGGAACCAACTGGTGGGCATCTTGTCGGAGCGCGACTACGCCCGCAAAGTAGCGCTGAAGGGCCATTCCTCGCTGGAGACTCGCGTCCACGAGATTATGACCAGCCCGGTGGTGTTCGTGACCCGGCGCCACACCGTAGACGAGTGCATGAACATTATGACCAGCAGCCGCATCCGGCATTTGCCGGTGCTGGAGGATGATGTCGTGGTGGGCGTGGTTTCGATCGGCGACCTGGTGAAGTGGATCATTTCGGACCAGGCGCAGACGATCCAGGAACTGGAGCGGTACATCACGGGGACTTATCCGGGGTAGGGCAGCGGGCGGGAGCAGCTCCCGCTTGGGCCGAGACAGGCATTTGGCGCGACTCTCTCTTTCCGTAAGCCATGGAAAAGGATGCACGATACTGGATCGATGCGCTGAAGCTCATCCCGCATCCCGAGGGTGGGTATTACCGTGAAACGTACCGGCCCGGCCTCTCGATCCCTAAAGAAGCATTGCCGGCGCAATTCTCCGGGGCCAGACTGATTTCCACGGCAATTTATTTCCTGCTGGGCGGCGACGATTTCTCTGCCTTTCATCGGCTACGCTCGGATGAGATGTGGCACTTCTACGCGGGCAGCGCGCTGAGCGTCCATGTCATCGAGGAGCAAGGGTCGCACTCAGAAATCCGGGTGGGCAGCAATTTTGAAGCCGGCGAGGTTTTTCAGGC
Organism: uncultured Acidobacteriaceae bacterium; assembly: GCA_963735545.1. Classification (GTDB taxonomy): domain Bacteria; phylum Acidobacteriota; class Terriglobia; order Terriglobales; family Acidobacteriaceae; genus PALSA-270. The sequence continues at coordinate 3,028 of CAVTLU010000026.1, read as the reverse complement.
AGTGGTCAAAGCCGGCTGCTGGTTTGCTTCGCAGGTGCGGAATCGGGAGTCGTTTGCGCTGGTCGGTTGCACGGTAGCGCCGGGTTTCGATTTCGAGGACTTCGAACTGGCCAGGCGGGGAGAACTCACTCAGCAGTATCCGCAGCATAGGGCGCTGATTGAGCAGCTCACGCGTTCTTGATTCCTGCGCAGATAGCCGACGATCGCCTGGTTTCTTTGCGCCCTTTGAGGTTCTTCTTTGCGAACTTTGCGGCGGAGATTGAAAAGCCTTTAACCGCCAAGAGCGCAAAGAACAGCCGCAAAGGACGCAAAGTTGGAGATTCAATCAGCTGTGACACTCCTAGCAATTACGACCCATATAATTCACATCCAGAAATCTGCTATATCTATACCCATTCACTTGGAATACGTCACGCGAGCGCGGGTCTTCGCCGGTTGCCGTCCGTCTCGCTAAGCTGCGCCTTCAACCTTACTTTCCTTTGTCACATTGAGGAGCGAATCACATGCCCGAGAAAACTGAAGTCCGCCACGCGCTAAGCGACCAGCAGGCGCGCCAGCTTGCGACCGTCACCAAGACGGTTCCGATGATGCAGGCGATCACGCCGCGCTGGCTGGTCGCCTTCCTGTCGTGGGTCCCGGTCGAGGCCGGAACCTATCGGGTGAACAGGGTGACGACCGCGCAGCGTGGAGATCGCACCGTGGAGTGCTCTCCCGGGGCGGAGATCGACTTGCCGGAGATTTACGTGGACTATGAAGAGAAGCCACGCGAGTACACGTTGTGCGCGGTGACTACCAGCGTCGACGTGCAGACCCGGATCTCCGATCTCTACCGCAGCCCGCACGATCAGATTAAGGAGCAACTGCGCCTGGTGATCGAGAAGGTTAAAGAGCGGCAGGAAAATGAACTCATCAATAACAAAGGCTACGGGCTGCTCAACAGCATTGATTCTTCCATGCGGGTCAAGGCTCGGAAGGGTGGACCTACTCCGGATGACCTCGACGAACTGATCGCGAAGGTGTGGAAGGAGCCGGCCTTTTTTCTGGCGCATCCACGGGCGATCGCAGCTTTCGGGCGCGAGTGTACCCGGCGCGGGGTTCCGCCGCCGACGGTCACCATGTTCGGTTCGCCATTCGTGACCTGGCGCGGGATTCCGCTGATCCCCAGCGACAAGTTTCCTGTTGAGGCCGAAAAAACCAGCATCCTGCTGCTGCGCACGGGCGAAAAGAGGCAGGGTGTGGTCGGGTTGTTCCAGCCCGGACTGCCCGGTGAAGTACAGCCCAGCTTGTCGGTGCGCTTTATGGGAATCAATCATCGCGCGATTGCCTCCTATCTGATTTCGCTGTATTGCTCGCTGGCAGTGCTGAGCGAGGACGCCCTCGGCGTGCTGGAAAACGTTCATGTCGACCAATACCACGAGTACAAATGATCGCGCTGCTCCCGATGGGCCGGGGCATGCTCCGGCGGAGAACACCGGTGCGCCGCTGAACGAAAAACTGTCAGCGGCCGTGGCCTCATGGCCCGACGTGACAGTGATCGCGCGGCTTGCGAACGAATTATTCGCGGCGATGCCGGGTAGTGCGGCGGCTCCGGCGCCGCAGGGCGGTTCGGGGGCGGAGCCGGGCCTCGCTCCGACATCGGCGGACGCCACGGGCTTGACATCTGGAGCTCCGTACGCCGCACAGCCGGCCGAGACTCCTGGCTTTTCTCTGGCAGGTTCATTCCCGTCAGATTCCGCCCAGCTAAGTCCGGCATTGCCGGGTGCAGGTGCGTTCTACTTTCTTGACGCGGAGAAGCTGGCGTCCCGTAGTGCGTCGCCGGCGTTTCCGCCGGTGATGGATATGTTTTCTTTTCCGGGCGTGCCGGGCTTGCAGGCGTCGCCAATCGCTCCCGTTCTGCCTGCGTCGCCGCCGTCCGGGGCCAGTCTGCCTGCGCTGACTTCCGTTCCCGGCGACGTGCCGTCGGTTTTGAGTGAGATTCCCAGCTTTGCGCCACCTGCAGAGTCTCCCGGCTCATCGGCATATTTTTTTCAGGAAGGAATAACCGCGCCTTGGAGTTCCGCGCCGGATGGGCCTGCGGTTCCGGCGAGTGAATTGTTCTCATTGCCTGGCATTTCAGACTTGCAAGCAGCGCCGCCGAGCGCGACGACAGTCGTATCCGAGCCCGGTTCCGTCGGGACAGTTTCCGTCGCCGAACCTTCCCCGCTCACCGCATCGACTGTGCTCGCAAAGGAAGAAGAGAAGGCCGCGGTCTGGAGCGCCCCGGTGGCATTTCCTCCGGGCGAGGTTTTCTCTTTTCCCCCTGTGCCCAGCATGCAGTCGCCGGCGATTCCGGCAGGGACCGCCGTTGATTCGCCAGCCGCAGCACAGCCGCCGAGCGACGATGAGCCGCGCGCGTTGCCCGCATCGCTGGGCCTGGGAACGGTGCTGTCCACTCATTTTCCTAACGCGGAGCCGCAATCTCCGTTGCCCGGCTCATCGGCTTACTTCCTGCACGCTCGAGAGACTGCATCTAAGGCCGCGGCGCTGAACTTTCCCGCGCCGCGCCAGATGTTCTCTTTTCCGGGCATGCCCGGTGCACAGTCGATGCCGGGACTTCCGCCCCTGCCTGCGTCACCGCCGGGCGAGGTTCAGGCTGGAGTCGTTACCCGCATCTCCTCCGGGCGCCACCGCACCGCAGTCTTCCAGCGGGGTTTCTCGACCCGAAGAGCCGAGTTCATGGCCCGGCTTCGGAGAGAAGCCAGAGAAACCTGCGCCCGCAAGTGCCACTCAACCTGCGCGCTCCGCGCCACTCGACTTCCGCCCCGGACTGGTGGCTGCTTTGGCGTCGGGGTCGTCGTATCGCGTGTTCGACCCGGAGGCGATCCGGCGCGATTTCCCGATTCTGCGCGAACAGGTCCACGGACGCCCGCTCATCTGGCTGGACAACGCCGCCACCACGCAGAAACCGCAGAGCGTGATCGACCGCATTTCGCATTTCTACGAGCACGAGAATTCCAACATTCACCGCGCGGCGCATACCCTGGCGGCG
>CAVTLU010000024.1:0-56450 GCA_963735545.1 uncultured Acidobacteriaceae bacterium | reverse complement strand
AATTGTTGTTTGACGCCCTGGATGGAGCGAATTGGATTCCCGCATTGCTGAAGGTCTCGTGGCTGGCGCGGACCGCGGAGTCCTCTGCAAAGTTCACCGGTTGTACTTCCACCCGGAGTACGAGGAGTTCTCGTCACGGCGATAGGGGGGCCTGTCGAACGAACAGTAGAACAGTAGAGACTGATCAGCTCGGTTGCGGTGCAATTCGCTTGCTGCCTGCCTGTGCGATCCAGACAAACCGTGAAAATACCCGACACAGTTCGCATCCAACGAGCACATCTGGATGCAAGAACAAAGAATGTGACCGAATGCACGGCCCTGTTTCTCAATGCCGCAGGAGAGCGCCTTTCGACGCAGGGGATCTCAAAGGTGCTTGCCGCACTACGTAAGGATGCTGGGATCGACCGACATATCACGCCTCACATGCTGCGTCATACGGTCGCCACGCTTCTTCTACGGAATGGGGCGGATATCCGCGTTGTGCAAGAGTTCCTGGGGCACAGTTCAATTGCGACGACGCAGCGTTATACGCACATAGCCAAGGAACACCTCGTGGGTGTTCTGCAAAAGCACCATCCTTCTTTCGGGTTGCGAGCAGGAGTATAGAAGGCATCGCAGAAAACCAAAACGGGGAATCAGGCACATTGCGAGGGTGCAGTGTGAAATGTATCTTAATGACCAGGAGACCAATTAGGCGGTGACACGCGGCAATCGACATTTTACGAATCCTCATGCTATTGCACCGCCGCTTGCCTCACACAGTTCCTTCGAGAAAGTTGTCAAGGAACTCGGATGGATCTCGACCTGGAAAAGTTTTTCGATCGGGTCAATCACGACAAGCTGATGGCGGCCATAGCGCGGCGGGTGAACGACAGGAGGATGCTCAAGTTGATCCGAGCGTTCCTGGAGTCGGGCGTGATGGAGAACGGGCTGGTGAGTCCGGTGGAAGCAAGGAACTCCGCAAGGAGGGCCTTTGTCACCGCTGCTGTCGAATCTCGTGCTCGACGAACTCGACCGGGAGTTGGAGCGGCGTCAGCATCGTTTCGTGCGCTACGCGGATGATTGCAATATCTACGTGGCCAGCGAGCGGGCGGGGAAGCGGGTCATGCAAAGCGTGGCGGGCTTCATCCGACGGCGGCTCAAGCTCAAGGTGAATGAGGCGAAGAGTGCGGTGGCGCGGCCGCAAGAGCGGAAGTTTCTGGGCTTCAGCTTTACCGGTGGGAGAGAACCGAAACGGCGCATTGCGCCCAAGGCTCTGCTGCGCTGTAAGCAAAGAGTACGGGAACTGACGCGACGGACACGGGGGATCAGTCTGGAACAGATGACGAAGGAACTCGCCAGCTACCTGCGTGGCTGGAAGGGTTACTTCGGATTCTGTCAGACGCCCTCAGTGCTGCGAAAGCTAGAGGAATGGATGCGACGCAGGTTGCGATCCGTGATCTGGAAGCAATGGAAGCGCAGCAAGGTGCAGTATGTTCGGCTACGCCAGCGAAACATCGGACATGACCTCGCGGCTCAAACCGCCGTCTGGAAGCTGTGAAGAAATCGCCTTTCCTGACCACCGGGCGGACGGACACCAGTTACCTGAAGTGCTTCGACCTTCCGATATCACTAGCGTCCGCACACTTTCCGGCCCCCGTTGAAGGATTCTATGCTGGCTGTACTTGCAGGGCCCGCTTTAGGCCGAACCATCTTGTCAGGTTGTAACTTAGGCAAGCCCAAGTCGCTTCCATGGCTACTTTCACGCGACCTCTGCAGCGGAACTGTCGCAGGCCGCAGCGCTCTTTAATCCAGGCGTGCGGAAACTCGGCGATCTGGGAGCGTCGCGCGTAGATTTGTTTGGCTTCCTCCGTTGCCATTTTCTGTTTAAACGCGGTCGTCGCCGATGGTTCTTGCAGGCGCGTAATCGAGCGCCGCCAGTCTGGCCGTGCCGGTTGCGGCGCGCACTGACCGCGCAGCGGGCAGTTGGGGCATGCCTTCTTGGGGGCGCGGTAAACGTGGGTGCGTACCCCGTGGTCACGATTCATGAGCGCATGGTGGGTGAGCGTTTGTCCCGCCGGACAGGTAAATCTGTCCTGCGCGGCATCGTAAGGAAACGCGCTGGCGAGAAACTCGGCGTGCCGTCCCTGCGCATCGCGCTCCACCGCCCGCCAACTGTCCTGCCAAGACCCGTAGAAGTCCACTCCCTGCTCGGCGGCCGCCTGCACCGAGGCGTGATTGGTATAGTCGCCATCGGCCACGATCTGTTTGGGCTTGCGTCCCAGCGTGGTTGCGCAGCGTTCCAGCGCCGGCTTCATCTGCCGGTAGTCGATGGCATCGGTCGTGGCCTCGACGTTCACTACGATCCCGTGTTGCGTGTCGGTAAGCAGTTGCAGGTTGTAACTGGGGACGGTGCCACCTTCGCCGTTGCGCATCACGTGCGCCTCGGGATCGCTGCTGGAGGCGCGGGCCACAAACCGGTCGCGCTCGTGTTTCTTCTCCTGTTGCAGGCGCTCGACCTCGCGCACCGCCGCTTCCAGCCGACTGACTCGTTGCCGTGCGGCGCGTCGTTGCGCCGCGGCCCGCCGACTCGCGCTCTTCTCTTCTTCCTCCGCCTGCGCGTTCAGCTCCCGCACCTGCTCGCGCGCCAACTCCAGGTGCGCCGCCAGTTTCTCTTGGCGCCGGAAGCTGTTGCCGCCCGCGTTCGCCTTGATCTTGGTTCCGTCCAGCGTCACCCGCTCCAGCCTGATCAGCCCCTCGGCGCTCATCATACCCAGCACCTGCACGAACAGGTCGTCCAGCGCTGCTTTGTAATCGGAACGGAAGCCGGACAGCGTCCGGTGGCTGATCGCCTGCAACCCGCATAGCCATTGACATCCGGGTTCGTATTCACACTGCCGCGCCAACTCGCGCGCCGAACTCAGGCCACGGCTGTACGCGTAAATCCACAAGCTGATCAACAACTGCGGATCGGTGTGCTCCCGCCCGGCGCGCCCTTCCACCGCCGCGATCTGCGCGTGATACAGGCCCAGGTCCAGACGGCCGATCAACTGCCAGATCAGGCGCGCGCTATGATCTTCGTCGATCAACTGTTCGACGTCGATGCTGCGCAGCACCAGTTGTTGTCGATTGATGGAGGCAAGTCGCGGTTCAGCCGGCACGCCGTAGTCGTTCACCTCCGCAGTTTACCGGCGCTGGCTAATTTCGCAATGGCGTTGTTGGATCGAGCGACAATTTCTTCACAGCTTCCAGGCCCCATGGTCCCTGGCGTCTGGCCAACAGCCCGGCTTTGCAGTCCGCACTTCCTATTGCTTACTTCGACGCGCTTGGTCTTGCTCGGTTGCTGGACGCGCTCTAGCTCAACCGAACTGAACCGCCGTATGCGGACCCGCATGTACGGTGGTGTGGCAGGGGAGAGTGGGTGACCACTCCCCCTATGCCGATCCGACCAGCTTAAGCTAAACCTTCCGCTCGCCGTCCCAGTCCGTGACGGAGCCTTCGCGCGGGTTGTCTAGGCCGTCCATGATCAACCGCCGCAGGCGGTAGCGGCTCTCCAGATCGATGCTCACGATTTCGAAGCCTACTTCATTGACACGGGCGCGGCGTAGCAGAACCTCTCCCTTAATGTGCCGCACTCCCGTTGAAATATCGAGATGGGCTTCCGTACCCACGCGCAGACTGTCTTCCTTTACGCCCATGCCGCCGCCCAGGCTGAGTTCGCGAATCGAGATGCTGGACTTTCCCCAGGAGCTGCTAATCGTGGCCGAGAGCGTTTTCCGAAGAACTACGCGCTCATAGCGCCGCTGGCGTACCCAGGGGCAGGCGGGAGCGGCGTCGAGTGGCGCAATCGCCAGTTCGCCAGGCTCCAGGCCGCTGTCGGAGAGGACTTTGCTTCCAAAGCGCGGATCGATCTTGGCCAGCGCCTGGGCCGCGGCGATCCGCAGTTCTCGGTGATTCAGCCATTTCCAAACTTTTTTTGCTTCCAGAAGATTGCTGAGTACGGCGACCGATTCCGGCTCCCGCAATCTTCCCAAGGACTCCACTGCCTTCAACTGCAATAGCGGAGGGCGGCCTTGGGCTTCTCCGCTGCCGGCGATAACGAGCAATGGCGGAGCCGCGGTGCGGTCACCGCTCATGCCGATTTCATCCAGAGCCTGCGGCAAAACCAGAGGATCGAGAACCTCGAGCAACTCAAGCAGGGTACGGCCGCGATCCGGGGCGGCGCCAAACGCGATCTGGCGCACGACCATATCGTGATAGAAACGGTTCCACTCGCGCAGTCGGTTCACCAGCAGTTCCAGGAGCGTGGGCACGTCGAGACGGCTGAGCAGGCCCACGGTGGCGGCGGCTTGCCGGGGCTGCCCGGTGCGAAGTTGTTCTCTGAGATGCCCGAGACCGGGAGAGCCGAGTTCCTTCACCAGCTCGACCATGCGGTCGCATTCTTCGCGGCGCATACAGCGGAAGAAGCGGTCCGCAAGGTGGTCGGCTGCGGGTTCCGACATGCGGCGCAGTACTTTGACCAGATCGGGCGGGAACTCCGGTAAGCGCAGCGCTTCCTCGATGAATTCGGGCAGGCGGTTCTCCACACCGATGCGAGGGCGCAGTTCGTTGGCCAATCCCGGCCGCTTTTGACTGACATCTTCCATCGCACTGCAAACCTCACTCACCGCACCATACTGCCGCCGCGTGGTGGCTTCCGAACTCAAGCGAACGAAGGCGGCGCTCAGCAGACCTTCCAACTCAGAATCCGATTCCACCGCCAGCGTTTTGCCTACCTTGGCGATGGTGGCTGCCATCAAGTCGTCGCCCACGTTGGCGAATAGGTCGGCCAGTTGCCCTAATCCAATGGCCGTTTTGCGGCGCGGATCCAGTTCGCTGCCATCGAGGCAGCTGAAGTAATTTCGCAGAATCGCACCCGCGGTTTCCTTGTCTCCGCGGTCGAGCAATACTTCCACAAACTGCCGCACGTTACGGGCTGGGACGCAGGGGGCCTCGCTCGAGAGCAGCACGCTCTTCTTGCCGGCTTCCGGCACTTCCGACCAAAACATGCGGTCCAGAATATCGGCATGGGATTCCACCAGAATCCCCGCTTTGCTCATCTTGTCTTCCTGGATGCGCAGAATTTGCCGCAACGTGTCCATCTGCCGGCTCATGTGCTCCAGCATCTGGTGCACGGCGTTGACTTTGACTTCACCCTTCTGAAAGCGCTCCATGGCAAAACGGATGGCCATGTGTTCAGCTGCTTTCATGAGCAGCGGCGTGTCGGTTTCTGAATCGCCAACATTGGCCGCCAGGCTGCCCAACAGTTGCTGCAGATTCACTCGAGTGTTGGGATCAACTTCGCTGAGTTCCTGCTGCAGGGTTTCAGGCTTGATATCGGGGTTACTGCCAGCTTCTCCGAACCGGGTCAGCAGGCGAATGGCCTGCATGACTTCTTCTTCTTGCAGAGGCACAGTTCCGCCCGCCCAGGTGCCCTCGCCCTCAGCTCCGCCCGCGTTCGGGACGGCCCCGAGCGGCGCGCCGCCCGTCCCGCTGTGAGCGCCTTCAGCGGCGGCAATGAGCTGCAGCAACTTCTGCGGATCGTTCAGCCAGTCCTTGAATTCGGGGCCCAGCGTCTGCGCCGCGATCTGCGCCGCGATGGAAATATCGCCCGTGCCGGGATCGGCAGCGATGAACTTGACTTCGTTGATGCGAATCGTGGAATGCTTGCTGTCCCCGATCGTCGCCTTGATTTGCTTGACTACATCTTGCGCCTTTGAGCCGCCGACGGTAAAAGCCTGCACCAGATTGATGAAGTCTTCTTTTGTGACTTGGTTGGAAAAATAAATGCTGGCCAAACCTGCGGTTGTGAGCAGTTGCGCAAAGCTGCGCTCTGCCTGGCCGGTCTCGAGCGGGATTCCTTCGAGCAAGAGCCGATTATCGGAAACCCCCAGCAAGAAGCCGCCGTCGGGACCTTTGGGCAGGCCGTTCTGCATTTCGTCCCACGTGATTTTGAACTGTCCTTCGGTACGTTTGTGCTCCAAGCCGTAGAGCCGGACGTACTTCACCAGGATGTTCAAGCTGTGGACGAACGCACGAGCAGAAGCTATCCTGCTTTCTTTAGTGGTGTCTGCCGTGAGAATATGCGACTCCCCTGGAATGCTCGGTTACCGAGTTAGCGTAATGCGAAAGGGTAAGGATGCGCACGTTACGGAGGTAATAACACCATTTGGTGCGCGGAGATAGCCGGTCTCCCGGTTTCATGCTGACCAACTGGGTAAAAGTCTGTATTCCCTTCGGAAACGCCCTGGCCGGAATTAGCCATTCGGTCGCGGCAACGGTTGGGCGGGGATTTCCATCGTAAGGAAGCAGGTATCTTTGACGAACGCATCGCCATCCGAAGTCGTAAACCGCGCACGTTTCGTAATCGGCGACGCAGGCAGTCGCGCTGAGATTGCCGGTGGCCTTCTCGTACTGCTTGCTGGCGCAAAACTGTTGATCCATCTGTTGCTGAGCGGACGCTACGGTTATTTTCGCGACGAACTGTACTATCTGGCTTGCGGCCGCCACTTGGATTGGGGCTACGTAGACCATGCTCCCATGATCGGCGGAGTGGCGTGGCTGGCGCTGCGCCTGGGCGGCTCCCTGCACGTCCTGCGTGCGTTTCCTGCGGTCGCGGGCGCAGTCCTGGTTGTCCTCACCATGCTCATTACCTGGCGGCTGGGCGGAGGACGCTTCGCGCAAGGCCTGGCTGGCCTCGCCGTCCTGATTGTTCCCATCTATCTCGGCACCGACAGCATTCTTACCATGAATGCTTTCGAGCCGCTGTTCTGGATGGGCTGCGTTTATGTCTTGATCCGGATCCTACAGACGGGAAAGTCTTATCTGTGGATCTGGTTCGGCGTGCTCGCCGGTCTCGGCTTGATGAACAAGCACTCGACCGCGTTTTTCGGAGCCGCGGTCGTAATCGGTCTGCTGTTAACCAACCATCGGAAAGAGTTTGCCAAGCCCTGGATCTGGATTGCTGCCGCCATCGCGCTGCTGATTTTCCTGCCCAACCTGCTCTGGGAAATTCATCACAACTTTCCCACACTCGAAGACCTGCGGAATGTGCGGGCCACCGGCAAAAACATCGTGCTGCCGCCGCTGATGTTCGTGGTTCAGCAAATCCTGGATATGGATCCCGTGCTGTTTCCGCTTTGGCTGGCCGGGTTGTGGTCGTTTTTAGGCGGCAGGAACAGCAAGTACCGCGTTCTCGGTTGGACGTTTCTGGCCTTCTTTCTGATGATGATGGCGCTGCACGGCAAGGACTATTACGTGGTGCCGATCTATCCCATGCTGTTTGCGAGCGGAGCTGTGGCGACCGAAGGCGTGCTCAACCGATGGCGTCTGACTCAGGGCAAGCGCCGGCCGAAGATGGCACTGGTAAGAGTCATCCTCGTAAGTTTCGCGGTCCTTGCTCCCGTGGTTCTTCCCCTGCTTTCACCGGAGCACTACCTTGCCTACCTCCGCGCCACCAGGATTCCCATGGGCAGCAAGAGAGAAATTTACGATACTGCACCCCTGCCGCAACTTTTCAGCGACCAGTTTGGATGGCCGGAATTGGTGCAGCAGGTGGCGCAGATATACAACTCTCTTCCGCCGGAGCAGCGCGCCCAGACCGGCATTCTCGCCGGGAACTACGGGGAGGCTGGGGCGATCGACCTTTTTGGCCCGAAGTATGGGCTTCCCGCCGCCATGAGCGGCCACCAGACCTATTATTTCTGGGGAACCCACGGCTTTACCGGAGACAACCTGATCACCGTGCAATATGGCGAGGAGCGATTGAAGGGAATGTGCAATTCCGTGGAATTCGCTGCGATGCACTCCAATCCCTGGGGCATGGCGCATGAGAACCATGCGATCTATTTTTGCCGTGGCCTGAAACGCCCGCTGGCGGAAATCTGGCCCACACTGAAGCACTGGAATTAATTCCTTCGGGCAGCGAGAATGGTAGCTTCGCTTTTTAAGGTTTCCCTGTGCTCCCCTGTGTTCTCTGTGGTTCACAGCTTTTGCTGTGACCGCGATCTACAACCACAGAGGACACAGAGGAACACAGGGAACATTTCATAGTGATAATTGCCACGAGTGATCGGTCGAAAAGGAAGGCCGGGCTGGCCTTCTGGATGGATCGCGTACTCGAAGAGTGTGACCGCGCCGGTGCGGACTTTGCCGCCGATCCCGTTCATGATTTGCGCGTAGCCCTGCGCCGTTGCCGCTCCATGGCCGACAGCATCATGGCCGTGGATCCGGATCCTGCCCTGAAGCAGATGAAGAAGGCCGGCAAGCGCCTGTTCAGCCGCCTGGGCGATCTGCGGGATGTGCAGGTGATGGAGGAATGGGTCCATCATTTCGATAGTCCTGGCGACCCCGTCACCAGCAAATTGCTGGAGCACCTCGCAATTCGCGAAACCCAGTTAAAGCAAGACGCGGCCCAGGCTTTGGCGGAATTCGATCGCAGGCAGTGGCGGAAGTGGAGCAAGACGTTGCCGCACCGGACTGCGCGATTGCGCCCGGGGAACGCCATCTTCAAACACATTGCCCTGGAGCGCTGGATCGAAGCCCACGAACTCCACCGCAACGCCCTGCGCAATCGTTCACAGGCAGCATGGCACCGCTTGCGGATTGGGCTCAAGCGCTTGCGCTACATCGTGGAAAATTTCCTGCCCGAACAGCACGCCGCCTGGGGCGATAGCCTGAAGCAGTTGCAGGACTGGCTGGGTGAAGTCCACGACCTCGACGTTCTTATGGTCGATGGCGGAGCGGGTAAATGCCTTTCCCGATGACGAGTCTCGCGCTCGCTGGCACAACCGAATTCAAGAAGAACGCCAGCGCCGGATCGACAAGTATCGTGAAAAGATGCTCGGACCGGCTTCGTTATGGCGGGTCTGGCGCCGGGACCTGCCGCACGGCAAGGAGATCGAAGCCGCCGCAGAGCGCCGGCTCAAACTTTGGGCGTCGTTTTTGGATCCCGACGTTAAACATGCCAATCATGTGGCGCGGTTGGCGCTCCAGTTGTATGACGGGCTGGCGAAGAACGGTCCGGCTCCTCAGCCACCCTCCCCCAGGCAGCGCGAGATACTACGCTTGGCGGCGCTGCTGCATGAAGTGGGGCAGTCCGGCGGAGAGAAGGGGCACCACAAGGCCACTTATCGTTTGGTCCGCGGGCTTAGTGCTCCGGTGGGCGTGAGCGGGCTGGTTCTGCAGATGGCGGGAAGGGTTGCACGCTATCACCGCGGGGCCTTGCCGCGAGCGGGACAGAAGACACTGCAAGGTGTATCCAACGATGAGAAGCGGCAGATGCTGCGGCTGGCGGGCATTCTCCGCCTGGCAAACGCCCTCGACTCCGCTCGTGACGGGCGGATTGAGCGTGTCGAAGTAAAATCCAGCAACGGATATGTAGTCGTCGCGGCACGAGGATATTCCGCGCGCGACCGTACGGCGGAGGACATTGCCGGCGGACGTCACTTATTGGAAGTCGCCTATCGCCGCCCGGTGATGGTCAGGCCGCTCCCTGCGAAAGGGGCCAGGCGAAGCGTGGCCGCGACGTAGACCGATTCGCGGTAGTGGTCATCCGGGAGTCTCTGCGTACTCTGCGGCTGTTCTCCGCGACCTTCGCGATTTAAGACTTTTGTTCTGATGTCCGCTGAAATCTTGAAGCGCTGAGAACGCTGAGAACATCCGCCAGAGTACGCAGAGAAAAGCTCATAAGACGAACTGAAACACATCCCCGATTCTCCGTTCGCACTCACGCATCCCCATGAGCACTTGGCGTAACGTCCGATAATACGCATACTAAAAACCATGTCTCTTGAAGCCGCCGGCATAGTTTCCGGATTCCTCGATTACCTGAAAGTCGAGAAGGGACTGGCGCCGCTTACTGTCAAGGCCTACACGACTGACGTCGGCCAATTCACCGGATTTCTGCAGAAACGCCGGCGTACGCTGCTCAACGCGCGGCGCGACGATGTCAGCGATTTTATCCACCAGCTATTTGCCAACGCCGTGGATGGCCGGTCGGTGGGACGAAAGCTCTCCACCTTGCGTCATCTCTATCGCTACTTGCTGCTCGACAACCTGATTGAGCACGATCCCACCCTGAACATCGACTCGCCCAAGCAGTGGAAAGTGCTGCCGAAATCGCTGGCGCACGACGAAATGGAGTCGATCCTTCGCCCTTCAATTGCGGTCTCGGATCGCAAACAGGCAGCCGCAATTGCGGCTCGCGATCGGGCGATGCTCGAAGTTTTCTATGCAGGCGCGTTGCGAGTGTCGGAAATCGCCGGCGTCAAACTCGAAGACCTCAAGCTTGATCTCGGCTATGTTCTGGTGCGGGGCAAAGGCGACAAAGAACGGATTGTCCCCCTGGGGAAGTCGGCGCAGGAGGCGTTGTCCGAATATATGAAAGATTCGCGGCGGGCGCTGTTGGGAGGGAAGAGTTCGCCGCTGCTGTTTCTGGGCTGCCGGGGGAAGAAACTGAGTCGGCAGCGCATTTGGCAGATGGTGCGGGCAGCGTCAGCGGGGATGGGACGCCATGCCAGCCCGCATATGTTGCGTCACACTTGCGCCACCCACATGGTGGAGAACGGCGCAGACCTCCGCACGGTGCAGACGATCCTCGGCCACGCCGATATTTCGACCACTCAGGTCTACACCCACCTGGCGCTGGATCGTCTGAAGAATGTGTACCAGAAACACCATCCCAGGGCGAAGGCGAGATGACAGTCAGTTTCACCACGGAGGCACGGAGACACCGAGGAAATCTCTAATCTCCTCCGTGGCTCTGTGCCTCCGTGGTGGATTCACAGGCTGTCCGTCACTACTGTAATGGCAAAACAAAAGACAGTCGTCGCGAAAGCCGTTGATCAATTTCTCCGCGCGCTGCGCGCGCGCAATGCCTCGCTGCACACCATCAAAGCCTATAGCGGAGACCTGGCAAACTTCGCCGCCTACGCCGGCTCTCGCGATTGGGCCAGCATCGACCATGTCACCATTCGCGGATTCCTCTCGCATCTGTATGAGAAAGGTTTGGGCAAAACTTCCGTGGCGCGCTCCCTGGCGGCCGTGCGTTCGCTGTATCGCTGGCTGGCACAGGAAGGAACGGTGGAGCAGAATCCGGCGGCGCTGGTGTCGACTCCCAAGCTGGCCAAGAAACTCCCCCGTGTACCGACGATCGAGGAGATGAATTCGGTCCTCGACGGCGAAATGCCCGAGGCGGCATCCTTTCCCGAGCGCGACCGCCTGATGCTCGAACTGCTCTACGGATGCGGCATCCGCAATTCGGAACTGATTGGCATTAACCTCGACGACATTCGCCTGAGCGCCGAAGCCATTCTCATTCGCGGCAAAGGAAAGAAAGAACGGTACGTGCCGTTCGGCGATTCGGTCCGAACGGCGCTCACAAGCTATTTGCCGGCGCGGCAGCAAGTGCTGGGCGAACACAAGAAAAACTCACCGGCATTGCTCCTGAACCAGCGTGGTGGCCGGCTGACGACTCGCAGCGTAGGCCGGATCATCAAGCAGATTGCCATCGCCAGGGGACTTTCACCCGATGTGCATCCCCACACCCTGCGCCACGCCTTCGGGACGCACATGCTCGAGGAAGGAGCCGACCTGCGCGCCATCCAGGAGATGCTCGGCCATGAGCGCCTCTCGACCACGCAACGTTATACCCAGCTCTCGATGAAGCATGTGCTGCAGGTGTACGACCAGACGCATCCGAGAGCGAAGTGAGCAACTGTCGGACTCGCTGTGTTGTTACAGAACGGTAGATACTCTTGCCTACTGTCATGCTGAGCGAGCCGGAGCAAGCGAAGCGCAGCTCCGGCGCCGTCGAAGCATCCCTACCTTACCCTGAACCGATCGTGCTCCCGGGATTGTGCCGCGAGATTGCAGCCGTAGAGAATGTTCTGCCGCGTCCGTCGCAAGGTAGGGATCCTTCGACTGCGTTTTTCCTGCGCATTCGCGCAGGAAAAACTCCGCTCAGGATGACATGAGAACGAAAAATGAAGGGATGGGCACTGAACGCTCGTTGAAAGCTGGACGCCAAGTCCACACTGCTAAGTGCTAAGTGCTAAATGCTCAGTGCTGAATACCGAATGCTCCCTGCCCTAACCCTTCGCCCCGCAGCACTTCTTATACTTCTTCCCTGAACCGCACGGACAAGGATCATTGCGCCCGACCTTGGCCGCGCCGCGCACCACCTGCTGTACGCCTTGCTGATCGCCCGATCCGGCCATGCGGGCCTGTTCGAGTTCGCGGCGCTTCCGGCGCTGGAAAGCTTCCTCGAGATCGTCGACCGAGGTCGCAACCGAGCGCGGCGGCCGGCGGCCGTTGCCATCCTTGCCCCCACCGGTAAGAATCGACGGCACTCCCGACTCCGGGCCGCCTTGATCTTGAGGTCCCGGTTCGCCCCCGGGACCAACTCCCCTTGCACCCTCGCTTGGCCGCTCCAGGATTTGCATCAGATACAGGTAGCGCGCCGTCTCCTCCTGGAAGCGCTGCATCATGGCCTCGAACATCTCGAAGGACTCGCGCTTGTATTCGACCAGCGGATCATGCTGTCCATATCCACGCAGCCCGATGCCCTCCTTCAAGTGATCCATGTCTCGAAGGTGATCTTTCCACTGTGAGTCGAGCACGCTCAGCATGATCATGCGCTCGTGATAGCGCATGGCATCGGGGCCGATGAGCTTTTCCTTGGCGTCGTAGCGGTCTTTTAACTTGGCGAAAATTGCGTCGCCCAGTTCTTGCCGGTTCAGAGTCTCCGGCTTGATGCCCTCGGCCAGAATATCTACGCCAAAGCGCGTGAAAACGCCGTCCTTCAGGCCTTTGAGGTCCCAATCGTCGGCGTGGACTTTGGCGGCGCAGAACTGATCCATCAAATCGCTGAGGCTGCCGGAAACATAGTCCTCGAGGATCAGTTCCTTCTGGTCTACGCCTTCGAGCAACTGGTGGCGCAAGCTATACACCGCGACCCGCTGCTTATTCATCACATCGTCGTACTCGAGCAGATGCTTGCGGGATTCGAAGTTCTGGGCCTCGACGGTCTTCTGCGCGGCTTCAATACGGCGGCTGATCAGCTTCGATTCAATCGGTACGCCTTCTTCCATGCCCAGCCGCTGCAACAGATTCGAAACCCATTCCTTGGCGAAGATGCGCATCAGATCATCTTCGAGCGACAGATAAAAGCGCGAGGACCCGGGATCGCCCTGACGTCCGGCGCGGCCGCGAAGCTGATTATCGATGCGCCGGGCTTCGTGACGCTCAGTGCCAAAGATGTGCAGCCCGCCAGCGGCGATTACCTCGTCGTGCTCCTTGTCGGTTTCCTGCTTGTAGCGGTTGAGGGCTTCGATCCATCGGTCGGTGGGCACGCGGTACTCATTGCCTTCGTAATACCAAACGGTGTTCTGGCTATCGTCCACGTCAACTTGAATTTTGCCCTGGGCGGCGCGCAACGGCTGCGCCAGGCCTTTCTTCAGGCACTCACGCTTGGCCATAAACTCGGGATTGCCGCCCAGCAAAATGTCGGTACCGCGGCCGGCCATGTTGGTAGCGATCGTGACCATGCCCTTGCGTCCCGCCTGGGCGACGATTTCGGCCTCGCGCTCGTGCTGCTTCGCGTTCAAAACCGAGTGCTTGACACCCTTCTTTTTTAGCAACTCGGAGAGCCGCTCGGATTTTTCAATCGAGGTAGTGCCAACCAGCACCGGCTGGTCGGTCTCGTGAAGTTTCTGAATCTCATCCGCGGCGGCGTAGTACTTTTCTTTCTCGGTGCGGTAGACGACGTCCGGGTTTTCCAGCCGCAGCAATGGCTTGTTAGTGGGAATCACCATCACTTCCAGCTTGTAGATATTCTCGAACTCGGTCGCCTCGGTTTCCGCCGTGCCGGTCATGCCGGCAAGCTTTTTGTACATGCGGAAATAATTCTGGAAGGTGATGGTGGCGAGGGTCTGGTTCTCGCGCTCGATCTTTACGTTCTCCTTGGCTTCCACCGCCTGGTGCAGGCCATCGGACCAGCGCCGCCCCGGCATCAGGCGGCCGGTGAACTCATCGACGATGATGACCTCCCCTTCCTTCACCACGTACTCAACATCGCGGTGATAGAGCGAATGCGCCTTGACGGCAGTATCGACGTGGTGTTTCAAGGCCCAGTTCTCGGGATCGGCGATGTTGCCGATGCCCAGCAACTGCTCAACCTTTTCCCAACCGTCGTCGGTGACCGTAATGCTGCGGTGTTTTTCGTCGACCACGTAGTCCTTGGTGTAGGTCGGCGGTTCGCCCGGCGGACCCGGAATTTCTTCGCCCTCTTCCAGCTTGGGAATGATCTTGTTCACTCTGGCGTATTTGTCGGTGGATTCTTCGCTGGCGCCGGAAATGATAAGCGGGGTGCGGGCCTCGTCAATCAGGATCGAATCCACTTCGTCTACGATTGCGAAGTTATGTCCTCGCTGCACGCAATCGTGCAAGTCAAACTTCATGTTGTCGCGCAGGTAGTCGAAGCCGAACTCGTTGTTGGTGCCGTAAGTGACATCGGCGGCATAGGCTTCGTGGCGTTGCACATCGTCAAGGTCATGCACGATTACGCCGACACTCAGACCCAGGAAGCGGTAGAGCTGGCCCATCCACTCGGAGTCGCGCTTGGCCAGATAGTCATTGACGGTGATGACGTGCACGCCGAGCCCGCTCAGCGCGTTGAGATAGACCGGAAGCGTGGCCACCAAGGTCTTCCCTTCGCCGGTCTTCATTTCGGCGATCTTGCCGGAGTGCAGTACCATTCCGCCGATCAACTGCACATCGAAGTGCCGCATCTTCAGGACGCGGCGGCCGGCTTCGCGGACGACGGCGAACGCTTCTACCAGGATCTCGTCCAGAGCTTCATTGACCGCCTTGGCGCGGTCGCCTTCGAGCTGCTTGATTTGGTCGGGATCAGTGTCTGGCGGAATGGAAAACTCGCCCAGGCGCTGCTTGATTCGGCGGCGGAATTCGTCGGTTTTCGCGCGCAAGTTGTCATCCGAGAGCTTTTGTATCTCGGGCTCAAGGGCGCTAATCGCCTCAACTCTCGGCACCAGGCGCTTGATCTCGCGCTCGTTCTTAGTGCCGAAAACTTTGCCTAACAGGGTGTCGATCAAAGCTGGGAGTCCTCAGGAAATCTGGCCCAATCCAATCAATTAGATGCCGGCACAACGTACAAGTCATAATAACTTAGGTTGCTGACTCACGTATAATGTTCCGCAGAAACGATCAGAAAAGGCAATGGCGCCGATCACCAAGAGGAAAAAGCGAGTCGCGGCAAACCGTCCTGCCAGGCGGAAGCCCGGTGGTAGGAAGTCGAAGTCCCGTGCGGCGGGGCGGATGGCTTCAGCAATCGAGAGGTACTTGACCGAACTGGGCCTGTCGGAACAAGAGAAAGATGAGCGAATATCCCGTTTTTCCGATCGCATAAACGCGCTGATCGCGCGCCGCGCCAAGTCCCTTCGATAAACCTCAAGTAATCGATTCTGGAACACGGGAAGTGTGATTGAGCGTATAAACCAGCCCCCACAAACCTCCCCAGCAAACCAGATGAATTGCCAGGATAACGAAGGCGAACTCTGGCCCGGCGAGCCGCGTCCCCAGAGGAACTATCTTTTCAGGGCTGGCTTCGTAGACCATGCCCCAAAAACCATCGCCCAATACCTCCAGCTGTATTCTTTGTCTTTCTGGCCCAAGTTGTTTTATACGAAAGATCCACCCGCCGTCCCCACCGGTGGGTTCGTTTCTGAGCCGGGCCTTTACCCACGTCTGACGCTCCGGTGGAATCAAGAAACTGTAGGATGCCCCCTCGGGCCGAGGTGACACTTCGGGAAGCGTACTTACGCGCCGTAGTTCAATGTGATCCGGCCAGAGCAAAAGGACTCGGGTGTCAATTGACGAGTTGTATCTCCGCGTTGCCAGGGGATCTGCGAGTCGCGCAGAGAAAGGGAATAGGCCGATAAAGCTTCCGACCAGCAGAGTCCAGCGAATTCCCTTGGTAATTCGTGGCGAGGACATCTTAACCCCTCCGCGAGTCTGAGGCGGATTTCCCAGCTCCATTTTGCCTCAAGCGGTTGAGGATCGCTACCAATAACGGAATCTCATGCACTCCAAGGATTGATCAGCGGAACCGAAAGATCGTCAAAGTGCGACGTGTTGCGGGTAGCGAGCGTCGCATGTTGTGCCAGCACGATACCGGCAATCATAGTGTCGCGCAGATCGCCGGGGCGGCCTTTCCTATGACGAAATGCCATCAGATCGCCTGACTGCCGTGCGGCTGCAGTATCGAAGGGAAGAACACGGTTACCCATCCGGTCCAGAAGTACTTCGAATGCCTGCAGGAGCGCGGTCCGGCGTTTTCCTACCGCCATGATCTGCAGTCCGAACTGGACTTCGAGCAGCGTGATCGACGTAGTCCAGATTGAAGTTCGAGGCTGGCGGTCAAGCCAGGCAACGACACTCTGCTCCGGCACTTGGTGCATGAGCGCCGAGAGGACGTTGGTGTCCAGAATGATCATCTCTCAGAAGGGCATAGCTCAACAGATCAGCGCTCAAAAGACGCGGGCTTGACCTCATGTCCCCGCAACTCAGGGATGTCGGATTTCAGTCCGGCTGCCGCAAACAAGGCGGAGATTTCGGTCCCCAATCCACCGGCCGGGATATCGTCTTCGTGGACGGCAACACGCAGGATGTCCCGTACCTCCTCCTCCATGCTTCGGCCATTGTGGCGCGCGCGCCGTTGCAATCGCGCCTTGACGGTGTTCTCAATATTGCGAACTACGAACTGAGCCATGGGTAATCCCTCAAAGTGATATCATGATATCATATTCTAGATAACGCCGATCAGCCCGATTCGGACTCGTTCGCGGACCCGGGGGACTAGAGCCGCCCCACACTAATTCGTTTTCAGGTATATTCTCCGCGAACCATGCCGACCTTTTACGATCGCTTCCGCGAGTGTGCCCAGCGCTGGCCTGACAACGTTGCGCTTGAAATTCAGCGCCATGACCGCACCGAAAGCTGCACCTACGGCGAGACCCGGCGTATGGCCGAGTCGCTTGGCCGATGGCTGGTGGAGAATCACTTCGAGCCGGGAACGCGGTGCGCCATTCTGGCTGACAACCATCCGCGGTGGGTGGCCGCTTATTTGGGAGTGATCGCCGCTGGGTGTACGACTGTCCCGCTGGATACGGCGTTGCATGGCGACCAGATTACGAAGCTTCTGCAGGACAGTGGAGCGGCTTTACTGTTTTGCGATGGCAAGCATTTGGCGATTGCACAGGAAGCAGCCTCCGGGTTGGCTTTGCAGATTGTTTTGACCGACGCGGCCTTGCTGGCCTCGGCAGGCGCGGGCGAGGGCGCCCGCGCCACACCAGATGCCGAGCTTCGCTCGGCTGGACCGGGTCAAAGACCCGTTCCCATACAATCCACAGCCACACTGGATCGCATCTTCGCGGCGGGCCCTGGGAGCTTTGCGCCGGTGGCGGTGCCTGCTGACGGACTGGCTTCTCTGCTTTACACCTCTGGCACAACCGCCGACCCCAAGGGCGTGATGCTGACTCACGCCAATTTGCTGGGTGAAGTGGAGGCAGTCTTCGGCTGGGCCAATATCGGCCCGGAGGATGCCGTGCTTGGCGTTCTCCCTCTCTTCCACGTTTTATCGCAGATGGCGAATCTGTTGCTGCCGCTGGTGAAGGGTTCGCGCGTCGTATATTTGGAAACGCTCAACACGACGGAGCTGCTTCGCGCCTTGCGCGAGCGGCGAATTACTGTGTTTGCCGTAGTGCCGCAATTCTTTTATTTGATTCACGAACGCATTTTCAAGGAAGCGGCTAAGCATGGCGCCGTAGCGCGGGCGGCGCTACCCGCGCTTATGAAACTGAACGCGGCGCTGCGCAAGCTGGGAATCAACGCGGGCCGAATCTTTTTCGGCAAGATTCACCAGACCTTCGGCGACCGTATGCGCTATCTGGTGACCGGCGGCTCGCGCTTCAATCCCCAGATCGGGCGCGACTTTGCGGCTCTCGGCATTGACATCCTGCAAGCCTATGGACTCACCGAAACCGCCGCCGCCGTCTTTGCCACTTCGCCTGACGATAATGTAATCGGCTCCGTCGGCAAAGCTCTCAAAGGCGTGGAGGCCAAAATCGTCGACCCGCAGCCGCAGGACGATAGTGGACCGGCCACGGGTGAAATCGCTCTCCGCGGGGCGTTGGTGATGAAGGGTTATTGGAACCGTCCCGACGCGACCGCAGCAGTTCTCAAGGATGGATGGCTGCACACCGGAGATTTGGGCTACTTCGACTCTCGCGGGAATCTCTTCATCACCGGCCGTCAAAAAGAAGTCATCATTCTCAGCAATGGGAAAAATATTTACCCTGAGGAGATCGAGGCTCACTATCTGCAATCCCCATTTATCAAGGAAATTTGCGTCCTCGGGCTGGAAGGGCGTCCGGGCGATCCCTCATCCGATCAGCTGTATGCCGTGGTAGTTCCGAATTTCGACGTTCTCAAAGAACGCAAGGTGGTCAACGCGAAAGAAGTCATACGATTCGATATCGAAGGCCTCTCGGCGAAGCTGGCCTCGACCAAGCGGATCGGTGGCTACGAAATTTGGCAAGACCCCTTGCCCCGCACCACCACTCGAAAGCTGAAGCGTTTTGAAATCGAAAGGCTGGTGCGCGCGAACCAGCGGTCGAAACAAACTGCCGGTCCAGAAGTCGCAATCGAACAGCCGCTAAGCGCTGAGGATATGGCATGGCTCGATCAACCCGACGTGCAGCGCGCATTGAAGAGCGTCCGCGAGGCCGCAAGATCCGCCCCAGAGGTGATCCGTCCTGCGGACAATCTCGAACTCGATCTCGGACTCGATTCGATGCAGCGAGTGGAACTTCTCGTCGCTCTGGAGCAAGAACTCGGCGGAAATGTTGCGGAGTCGCGGCTTTCCGAAATCTATACTGTGCGCGAATTAGTCGACGCCGTCCGCGAAAGCGCTGGCAGCGGGAAAACCGCGACCCGCGCCCAGTTTGCGGGTTGGAAGGCTGTTCTGGGAGAGGCGCCAACCGAACCCGAAGTTCTCGATTTGATCCGCCCCAAGCCCGTGCAGGAGGCGCTTTGGTTTGCCTTCAGCCGTCTGGTGCAGGTTTTTGCCCTGGATCGCTTTAAACTGCGAGTTTCAGGCCTTGAAAAACTGCCACAGCATGGGCCTTATATCATTTCTTCAAACCACCAGAGTTTCTTCGATCCGCTTATCCTCGCCGCAGTTCTGCCTTGGCCGGTCTTTGGCCAACTGTTTGCGGTTGGCACGAGCGAAATCTTTGGCTCCGGTTTCATGCGTCTGCTGGCGCGGCGGCTGCGCGTTGTCGTCGTCGACCCGGATGCGAACCTGGTCCCCGCCATGCGGGCCGGCGGCTTCGGGCTGCGCAACGGCCGTATTCTGATTCTCTATCCAGAAGGCGAGCGCTCCATCGACGGCACGCCGCGCATTTTCAAGAAAGGAGCTGCGATTCTCTCGATCCATATGCAGGTTCCGATCGTGCCGGTTGCCATCGAAGGCTTCCACGAGTCCTGGCCGCGTGGAAAGCTATTCCAGAAGTTTGCTCCGCTCAAAATGGTCTTTGGAGATCCGGTGCAGCCCCCGCCGGCGGCTCAGGCTTCCGAGACTGCCTACGAGCAACTGACAGCGGAAGTGAAAACCCGTGTCGTTGAGATGTGGGATGCGATACGGGAGGGATAGGGCCGGGGTTTGACCACAGGGAGCACAGGGGGGCACAGGGGGGCACAGGGGGGCACAGAGGTAAAGGAGATTTTCCCTGTGCTCCCCTGTGTCCTCTGTGGTCAAGAATTTGCTGCGCTATGCCCCAGCGCTCTCGGCCTGCTGCCCCAAAGCCTTGACGAACGCGTCCACAATCATCGAATCGTATGTCTTCCCCGAGCAGCGGACGATAATGTCCTGAGCTTTCGATGGGGGTAACTTCCGCTCGCCGTCTGCGTTCACGAGCGACTCGTATTTCTCGGCCACGGCGAGCACCTGCACTTCAAACGGGGCATCTACGGCCGCGCCGCCGGTCGCCGCCAATTGTTTTCCGGCCATCAGAATTGGAATTACCCGGCGCAGCGATCCGCCAATTGCCTGCGCTTTCGCTTTCGTCTTCGCCTTTTTCCCCATGCCTTTCTCCAGCTCTTCCTGCGAAAGGTTGGCCGCCTTGTAGAGGACTTCGTTGCTGATGCCGAGATCGTTGATATTGCGTAGCAGAGCCGCAGTGCGGACATCTTCGGTGCTGGCGGGATCGAGTCCCAGCGCCTCGGCGATCTGGGTGGCATACATCGCCGTGCGGTAAGTGTGCTCTTCGCTGAACTTTCGGCTGGTTAGGAAGAGCTGCAGGATGAGCAGCATGCCGTCGTAACCGTCCTTCAATTCATTCAAGCTTCTCTGATTGCGTTCGTAGAGCGAGCCCATGGCGTAGCCGGCCACCACGAGGACGCCTCCCCAAACCGTCAGATCGAACCAGCGGCTGTCAAAGGGTAGGTTCACCTGGCGGCTGAATATCGTAGGATTGAAATAGGTCAACAGCACTACCAGAGCCACGCTGGCGCATGCGGTGGAGGTCGCATGACGCTGGCCAAAGCGATAGGCCGAATAGAGCGTGGGGAGAAAGTAAAACATCAGGGCCATGCGCTGCGACGCTACCAGGAAATTGACCATGGCGGCGATCGCCACCAGGAACAGGATCAGCAGGAGTTCCGGATTGATCTTTCGCATAGGGACACCTCTGCGCCCACGCACCTGAAGGGAAAAAGTCCAGCTTGCCAATGGTGGAGCGAGGGGATAGGAATCTCCAAATTACCGAGGTAATTCGTCGCTTGTGCCTACGTCATCCATTTGAACAGGCGGGCATGTCTGGGATGGAGCGACGGTCCCCGCCCGTCAGACCACAGGCCTGTGCCCTGACGGGCGAGGATGCCCGTCGCTCCATGGGATATGAGACGCGCGCGAGTTGCTACGGCCCCGGCTTCGCCAGCACAAACGACTTCACCACAATATTGTTGGGTTGCAATCCGGCGGGAATCATGGTCAGAAGAGAATATTCGCTCGGCTCAAGGCGGGTCGGCTTGCGTTTCTGGATCACGGTGACATCTCCAGATCCTGAATCCAGCACCAGCAGGATGTTCTGGCTTTGCGACAGCGCCAGTCCGTCGGGGTGGCTGCCCACGGGAAGGAAAGCGATCAGCTTGCCCAGATCAATGTCGTAAACCGCCACGCTGTCAGAGCCGAAGTTGCTCACGTACAGGCGGGAATTATCGGCGGTGACGAGCCCCCGTGCCGGGTGAGTGCCAATCAGGTAGCTACCGCCAACTTCGTTGGTTGTGGTTTCGATGATGGAGATGTTATCGGAATCAAAGTTACTGACCATCAGTTCGCCGCCGTCCGGTTTGAGCGCCAGATTTGCCGGGGTCTTGCCGACGTCGAGCAGGGCCAGCAGCTTGTCGGTCTTCAGGTCAATCGAAGCCACCTGCGCAGAACCGCTGCAGGCTACGAAGGCCTTGCTGTTGTCCGGCAGGATGGCTATGTCTCCGGGCTGCTGGCATATCGGAATTGTGCTGCTTACCCGCAGTTGGACGGCGTCAATCAGGGAGATGGTTCCATCGCCCCGATTGCTGACTACGACGGTCGTGCCGTCCGGGGAAACCCGCGCCAGCCCCGGTGAGATGCCCGCGTGAATGTTGCTCAAAACGATCCGTTGATCCAGGTCAATCACAGAGACGTTGTTTGAGCGTGAGTTGGCTACATAGGCGCGCTTTCCGTCCTCGGCTACGTCGATGAAATAGGGCGCAGCGTGTACGCCGATCGTCGCGACTACGGCGTTGCGCTCGGCATTGATGACACTTACGTTGTTCGAACCCGTGTTTACCACATAGATCTCATTCTTCTGGCTGTTGGCGGCGATTCCGGTGGGCTCGATGCCGACCGCGATAGTCTTGGCGATCTTGAAGGAGCGCAGATCGATCACCGTAACCGAGTTGCTCTTACCGTTGCTGATGTAGGCATACTCGCGATAGAAGGGGCTGTACGACGGCAGCTCGCGGGCGCGGAAGTACCACCAGCCCGCCGCGGCCGAGCCTGCGACCAGCAGAATGAGGATGAAGAACTTTTTCAAGCTAGCGGGCCGGCTCCGTGAAAGAAGCAAGATTAACAGAATGGCGCCGGCGTCTGGCTGGGTTTCGGACTACTTCCGCGCGGCTGCTGTGGCGGCCGGTTCCGGCGGCGCCGGGGCCGGCGTCACATACACGACCTCACCCGGCCGCGCGTAATGCAACTGCTCACGCGCTTCTTTCTCGATGGCCTTGGGGTCGGTCTCGAGCGCTTTGATTCGCCCGGTATAGAGATCGTTTTCCGTCTGTAAGTTGTCGATTTGCCGCTGCAGGCTTTGGTATTCCGCCTTCTTCTGCCGGTACACCACCATGCCGTTCGCTCCGAAGGTGACGTGCAGAAACAACCAGACCGTCAGCACACCTACGCCGGCCGTAGCCAGCCGCCGCCGAACGCTATATGCGGATGCCAGGCCGGGCTGCAGCTTTTCCATCACGTGTTCCGCGAAGGCTTCCGCTTGTGGCGCGCGTTCAGCCAACGCGCGCAGACCTTGCTGCGGCCGCGGCAGAACGCGAATTCCTGGCTGTTTTACTCGAAGATCCATTGTTTGGCCGCTGCGCTCAATTTCTCCAAATCCGCTTCACTGCCAGCTTCGGTGTAGAGCCGCACCACCGGCTCCGTGCCCGACAGCCGGTAGCACACCCACGAACCATCCGCAAAGACCAGCTTGAGGCCGTCGGTGCACACTACTTCCCCGACCTTCCGGCCGAAGAATTCCTCAGGTTGCGTGTGTAGCTTACCAGTGAACTTCTCTTTCACCTCCGGCGTCAAGCGGAAGTTCTCCCGCCGCGGATAAAAGGAACCAACTTTGACAAATAGCTCCTTCAATTGCTGGCCCAGAGACTTGCCGCGTCGAGCGACCGCTTCACAGCACAACAGGCCCGCGAGGATGCCGTCTTTCTCCGGCACGTGGTAGCGAATGGAAAGGCCGGCGCTTTCTTCTCCGCCAATCACGATTTTGTCCTGCTTGATCAGCTCGCCGATATATTTGAAGCCCACCGGAGTTTCGTGCAGCTCGATGCCGTAGTGCCTGGCCAGCGCGTTGACCATGTTGGTGGTAGCAACCGACTTGGCGACGCCGTTCTTCCAGCCGCGGCTCTCCACCAAGTAATCGAACAGCAGGGCGATGATGTAGTTGGGCTGAAAGAACGTTCCATCCTCGTCCACGATGCCGAAGCGGTCGGCGTCGCCGTCGGTGGCAATGCCGATGTGCGCTTTTGTTTCCCGCATCTTGATCGCGTAAATCTTTTAGCAAGTGATCGTCCGGCTCGGGAGCGTGCCCGCCAAAGAGCACGTCGCGATAGTCGTGAACTGCGGCCACCTCGACGCCCGCCTCGCGCAAGAGGGAGTCCGGATAATCCGCGCGCCGCTCCCCACAAGGGATCGAAGACAACTCGCAATCCGGCCTTTCGGATGGCTTTGACGTCGATGGTTTCCTGCAAACACGCCAGATATGCGTGACGCGGATTTAGAGATTGTGCGGCAGCCCCAGTCTTCGCCGGACTCAAGCCTTCGTTATCCGAAGGAATTTCCGCTTCAATTCGTTTGGTGACTTCGGGCAACGCCGGTGCGCCATCCGGCGTGGAGAACTTGATTCCGTTGTACTCGGGAGGATTATGCGATGCCGTGAAGTTGATAGCCCCGTCGGCTTTTTCGTGGATCACCGCATGTGAGATGGCCGGCGTAGGAGCAGCGTCGGCGATGACCAACGGCGTGACCCCGTGGGAAGACAAAATTTCCGCCGCAATCGCGCAGAAGGTTTCTCCCAGAAACCGCGGATCGCGCCCTACAATTACCCGCGCCCCACTGGGTTTCTGCGAAGCCACGTAGCGCGCGATGCCGGTGACCGCCCGCCGCACATTGGCGAAGGTGAACTCCTCCGGCACCACTGCCCGCCAGCCTGACGTTCCGAACTTGATTTGCGTTGCCATGTTTGGTCGCTTAGTTTACAAAAGAAGCCGCCCGTATGGTTGCCTGCTGAGGACCGCGAACAGCAAACTGACGACTGATTCTATATGACCGACAAAATTCTCGTTCTTACGACGACCGGATCGAACGACGAAGCCCGCCGCATTGCCGACGCTCTCGTGGAGCGTCACCATGCGGCTTGCGTCAACATCTTAAAGGGAATCGAGTCCATCTACCGCTGGAAGGGAAAAACCGAAGAGGCCCAGGAGTGGATGCTCTTGATCAAGACCACCGCCGCGGCTTTCGATAAGGTGTGCGAGACCATCAGGGAGTTGAACTCCTACGAATTGCCGGAGTGCGTTCGGATTTCCGTGGAAGGTGGAAGCGTTGAGTATTTGAAGTGGATAGAGGAGTCGGTAAAGTAGCGCCGTCACTCCATCGCATGGGGTCACAACCTCTGAGCGATTAGATCCCCGCCAGCGCCTGCTCCAAATCCGCCAGAATATCCTCTACGTTCTCAATCCCTACCGAAATCCGCACCATGCCGTCCGTAATCCCGATCGCCCTGCGGCCTTTCTCGCCCAGCGCCGCATGGGTCATGGTCGCGGGATGCGAGATCAGAGTCTCCACTCCGCCCAGCGACTCTCCCAGCGAGCACACGCGCACTTGCTTCAGCAATTTCTTGGCGTTGGAAAGCGATCCCGTCTCAAACGTAATCATCGCCCCAAAGCCGCTCATTTGCCGCTGCGCCAGTTCGTGTTGCGGATGATCGCTCAGCCCCGGATAGAAAACCTTCTTCACTTTTTTGTGCCCCGCCAGAAACTCCGCTACCACCCGGCCGCTGCGATCGTGCTGCTCCATCCGCACCGCCAGCGTTTTCACACCTCGCAGCACCAGCCAGCACTCAAATGGCGAAAGAATCGCCCCGGCCGCTTTCTGCACGAATGCCAGCTTCTCCGCCTGCTCAGGCCGAGTGCAAACGACTACTCCTCCCAGCCCATCGCTGTGCCCATTCAGAAATTTCGTGGTTGAATGCACCACCATATCCGCGCCCAGGGCGATCGGCTGCTGGAAATAAGGCGACATGAATGTGTTGTCCACTACCAGCTCAACTTTCCGGCGGCGGCACACCTGGCTGATGGCGGTGATATCGCTCAGCGACATCAGCGGATTGGTCGGCGTTTCCACGTACACCATGCGCGTGTTCTTGCGTATGCTTCTCTCCACGTTCTTGGGGTCGGAAGTATTCACATAGCTGAACTCCATCCCGTAACCCGTCAGCACCTGATTGAACAGCCGCGGCACTCCCCCGTAGAGATCGTGACCGCAGACAACGTGGTCCCCAGCTTTGAGCAGGGTGCAGATCGCATTGATCGCCGCCATTCCGCTGGCAAACACTCGGGCCGCAACGCCGCCTTCGAGCGCCGCAAGGTTCTGCTCGAGGCGCGTGCGTGTGGGATTCGAAACCCGCGCATACTCGTAACCCTTGTTCTTGCCTAATTCCTGCTGAACATAGGTGGAAGTCGGATAGATAGGCGCAGCAACGGCGCCGGTCTCCGTGTCCGGCTCCTGGCCAATGTGGATGGCGCGTGTAGCGAAGCCATGTTTTTGGTTCTTGTTCATTCGCTTATCTTACGCTCTCAAGCTCGCTGTCATGCTGAGCAAGCCGGAGCGAGCGTAGCGCAGCTCCGGGGCAGTCGAAGCATCCCTAGAGCCCGAACTGCAGCTGCCGGTTTTGCATTCGTGCACGACCAACTCCGCTCAGAGGCCGTGACTTTATCGGCCCCTTCACAAACGTTGTCATCCTTCTATGAAAACAGGCGTACCTGTCCACAGGTATTTGTTGCGGCGATGCGGACAGGCTTCTATTCGTGCTCGAGGCACATAAGGTATGTCCGGACTCCGCCGCTCCCTCTGAGCGTCGCTCTCGAAGAGCAAGGATGACTTCGAGCTGACGAATTCCCCTTACCCCGTCGCAAACTTTTCTTCGTCAAACACTACGCCGTCGTGCAGCAGGGCGTAAACCGCGATCAGCAACTTGCGCGCCCGCGCCACCAGTCCGGCATAGTTGCACAGCGCCGCTGGGTCGGCGAAGCGCCCGATCTCTCCGATCTCGGCCAACAGCATCATCGCCGAACACTCGCCGATCCCCGGAATCGTCATCAGCCACTGCGCCCGCCGGTCTTGTTTTGCTTTTTCACCTAGTTGAAGGTTTTGCTTTTAATTTCTTCGCTGTAGCCGTCCAGCAGCCGCAGGCATACGTTCACCGACTCGCGCGCCTGCGCCGGCAGCTTCACCCCAGCCAGCCACAGCCGTCTCCGCTTGCCGAATAAATCGCTTACCGGAGAACGCAGCCCCTGCTGATGCAGCACCACATGCACCTGGTTCTTCAACCGCGTGCGCTGCCGCACCAGCGTCGCCCGCAACCGCACCTGCTGCCGCCGCGCCTGCGTCTCCCGATCCGCCTTCCACGACTCCGGCAACCAATCGCAGCGCAGCAAATGCGCCAGCGTCGCCGAGTCCACCCGGTCGTTCTTCAGCTTGGCCGAGGCGATCGCCTTCACCCGCTGCGGATGCACCAGCACCAGCCGCGCCACCTCCGGCTCTACCACCTCGCGAAACGCCGGCCAGAAGCCGCACGCCTCCACCGCCACCTGCACTTCTTTCCCCCGAAACTGCCGAAAATACTTGCGCAACGCCAGCTTCTCGTTGCTCACCGGTCCCGCCTGGATCATTTTGCCTCTTGCTTCCAGCGCCGTCATGTAACAGAATCTCTGGTGAAGATCTACGCCAACGTGGATCATCTCGTGCCTCCTTCAGGGCTTGTGCTTCGAGCACGTACTCTACCCTTGGAGGCACGCTCTTTTTCGTTTTCATTACATCTGAGCGAAGTGGGCGGCGCGCGCTTCGCGCGACGCCCGCGGAGTCGAAGGACCCCGGCTAGGACCGGCAGCGGCAGTTACGTCGCAAGGCGTTCTCTAGATGCCTCGTACAGAGCAGCTATGAGAACGCATTACATCACCACTGCCGCCCGACGCAGGACGCGGGGTCCTTCGATTCCGGGAAGCCTCCGCTTCGCGAAGCCTTCCCTCCGTACAGGATGACACGCTGTTTCAGAGCGCAGCAACGACAGGCGCAGGCTATGACAGGGGGCCAGGTTAGTGCAGCAATCCGAACACGCCCACGCCGTTGGTCGTGCCCACGTATACTTTGCCGTTGACGATCATGGGCGTGATGAATTTGTTGCCCGCGCCGAACTGGTCGCGTCCGGCGGCGGCCTGGTTGCTGTTGTATAGCTCCTTGGTCAGGTCAGTGGCGTCGTAGGCGTGCAGAACGGCGGTTCCCGCGTTTTCAATGGCCCAGAGGATTCCGTTGCTGGTGCCGTTAGCGGAGACACTTGGAGTGGCGCCAGGATACGGAAAAGTATTGCCGGTTTGCGACGATGGGCTGCCCGAGAGCAAGACATTGCTGATGGAGAAAGCCTTGATGTTGTTGCCGACTGGTCCGTAATAAACCGTGTTGTGGAAGTATGCCGGCATGGACCAGATGCCGCCCGCTAGAACTCCCGAAAGCTGTTGGTGGATATTGTTGGCGCTGGCGCTGAACTTCCCCATATTGTCGCGGTCTACTACATAGAGGTTGCTGTCCTTGCCCGCGCCCACGGCGAGGTGCCAGGTCTTGCCGGCGTTGTCCATCACATCGGGCAGCACCATCGCTCCGCCGGAGCCCAGATCCGCGTCGCTGCCATTTTCCTGAACTTGATTCGACATCTCGAAGTAGTCGGCCACTGCCAGTTGTTTATTGGTGGTGGAGAACTTGAGAAAGGCGTTGCCGTAGTCGCCCTGCATAGGAAATCCGCCGGCGTTCAGGGTGTTATCGAAGACGCCGTTGCCGTCCAGGACAAAAATATCGCCCCTTGCGTCCGCCGCCGGGCCCGCGCCCGCCATCCAGATGGCGCCTTCGTTTCCATTCGGCGTGACGTTGAGCACGCTGACTTGGGCTAGCGTGTTCTGGTCAAAGCTGATGATCCAGCCGGTGTAGGGACGCACGTCACAGTGCGATGTCCAGGCTGTGTAGATGACGCCATTGAGCAACAGCAGCCCTGCGCGTTCCGCGTATTGCTGAGGATCGAAGGCCACCATGCCACTAGAGCTGTTGTCGCCGGATCCGGCGAACGATGCTTGAATATCACGCGGGCCGCCAAATTCTTCCGCGCCGGTTGAGGCGTCGAGGGCGTGCAGACGCTGATGGTAGGTCGAGCCGTTCTTCGACATGGCTATGACGTACACGGTGCCATGCGGGCCAGCGTTGCGGTCGATGACCGGGGTCGATGTTACTCCGATCTCGGGGGAGATTTGGCCACAGCCATGAACGGCCTCGCTGGTAGTTTCCCCGCTTTGCAACATGGAAACCTGCCACAGGGGCGCGCCCATGGTATCCGCATCGAAGGCGTAGACGCTGCCGTGCTCGGTGGCCACATACAAGACATTGTGCGTGCCGCCGGCGATGGCCAGATTCGAGAGATAGAGCGGTTCGGCGTCGACCTTGCCATCCACCGTAAGACCGAACAGTTTGCCGAAGCTTGTGGAATTGACATTGGCAGTGGTCAACATAGTCTCGCCGAGGTTCTGTCCGGTGCGCGCATTGTCGTTGTGATACGTAGTCACATCCACGCTTGACGTGGTGCCCGGCGGGGGTGGTGTGGGCGGTGGTGGATCCATCGCCGGCGGCATTGTGGCGGAAGTCATGCCACCGCCGCAATTGACGAACTCCACTGCGAAAAATACCATCAGCAAAAGTGAAGCAAGGGTAAGAAGACGACGTGTATTTGAAACAGAAAACTTCATCATGTAAGGCCGCTCCCCACGGCGGCGGAAGCGTCGCGATACGCTTCCCAGATCATAATTTGTATGTTACCCGAGCTGCGCCCGGAGCTTGATAACCACTAGTGCACGTAATCAGTTCACATTACCTGATGGCCAACCGCCGTACGCGAGCGGGGCTGGCGATGTTACCGCTGTCCTGGTGTCCTGAGGCTAATGTCCGTTTACAAACGCGAGTGGCTCGTATCAGGGCATCGGCTGCAGCTGTGGCGTCGTTGCCGGCGAACCCAGGTCTCTCGTGCCCCATAGGGCGCAATTGCAACGGCGATGCGGGGGCCCCGGAGTGGTGCTTATCGGCGCGGAGCAGGCTTTCCGCGGTGACTCAGGACACTAGAAGCCTTCTTGGGAACAAAAGCTGCTCAGCCAGCGTATAAGATTCAGGAAACGCCGCATGGGTTTATCGCCCCTTACTCAGCAGAAGACCGTTGCCAGCCCATCCGCCTCAATACCGGAGCGCGTGTTCTTTGGCGCTAGCGGCCTCCGCGCCGGATGGCGCCTCTTGATCTTCCTTCTCTTGCTGGTGGCGTTTGAGACTGTCATTCGAAAAATATTCGTCCACGTGTCCAGCATCTACCGGGTCCTGAAGGCAGCGCAGAACGGCACCATCACTCCACAATACGAATTCCTGTTCGAAGGCGCGCTGATCGCCGGACTATTTCTTTCCGCTGTAATCATGGCGAAGATCGAGAAGCGGTCCTTTGGGAGTTACGGCATTCCCGTGCGCGGCGCGTTCGGCAAGCTTTTTTGGCAGGGTGTGATGTGGGGCCTCATTCTGGAAAGCTCGGAGATACTCGGCATCTACGCTCTACACGGGTTCTCATTCGGAGGATGGGCGCTTTCCGGCGTGGCGCTGGCTAAGTACGCCGTGGCGTGGGCTTTCGGATTTTTACTGGTGGGAATCGCCGAGGAGTTCATGTTCCGCGGCTACGCTCAGATCACACTGGCCGATGGAATCGGATTCTGGCCAGCGGCAATCTGTTGGTCCCTTTTGTTCGGCGCGCTTCACTTGGGGAATGTTGGTGAAGGCTGGCCGGGCGCGATATCTGTGGCGCTGTTCGGTCTGCTCTGCTGCTTTATCCTGCGCCGGACCGGAAATTTATGGTTCGCCATCGGCCTGCACGCAGCCATGGACTACGCCGAGACTTTCATCTATTCAGTGCCCGACAGTGGAACCCTCGCGGTCGGGCAGTTGCTGCACTCCAGCTTGCACGGGCCAGCTTGGCTTACCGGCGGAAGTATTGGCCCGGAAGGCAGCGCCCTGGAATTTGTGATTATCCTGGCGACGTTTGGGTTGGTAGCGTGGCTTTATCCAGCGAGGAACGCTGGTGCGAAAGGGGGGACTCGAACCCCCACGGGTTACCCCGCCAGATCCTAAGTCTGGTGCGTCTGCCAATTCCGCCACTCTCGCACGACGTATTCAAGATAAACCACGGGGGGCACAGAGGTACACAGAGGAAAATTCTTGGTATCCGATGCGAATTACTTTCGGGGACTAAAGCAAAATCTTAAATCGCTGAGTGCGCAGAGAAATTCCGCAGAGGACGCAAAGAAATTCATCCGTGCGTTCTAAGACGCCCGTACTGCGCGGGACAACTTTTTCGTTCCGCTCGGGTTTCTATTTGTGAGCACGGGAGGATGCAGCAATGACAAAACGAACCGTACTGGCGATGCTGGGTTTGGCGATAGCGCTTACTTTGGTAACGGCGTCGAAGGCAAGTGCTCGAGTTGTGATCGGCGTGCGCGTGGGTCCCGTCGTTGCGCGTCCCGCATATGGGTACGTCGTTGTGCATCCAACTCCCTACTACGCGCGTCCCTATGTTCTACGCACCGGCTTATGTCTATCCGGCGAGGGCTTACTACGGTGGCTTCTATCGAGGCGGACGGTGGTATCCGAGAGGATATGCTTATCGGCCGTACGTCGGACCAAGGGCTTACAGACGGTAGGACCGATCCGACAAAAGCGACGAAAGTTCTTCAGCCCCTCGGGCAGGTTGGCCGAGGGGCTTTCCATTTCTTGAGGGCACGGCGCCGCCGCTGTCGCGCAGCGCTTGCTGACTTCGTCACCCAGGCTTATTGGACTTGGCTGAGTCCCTGATAGATGAACAATCCTGCAATCACCAGGAACATCAGCCCAGAAACCGCGCCGAGAACCTTGACCAGGGGATTAATCTTATCCACCTTGGCCATGAGTTCCTGCTGCTCCCTGGCCATGTGCGATTCAGATTCATCCAGGAACAGTTGATCGTCCTCTTGCATGGTGAGCGTGCTGCGGTAGATCAGGAGAACAATCAGGATGACTGTCAGACCACCCCAGGTGATCAACAGCCAGAGTAGACCAGGGGACATGTGTCACCTCCGGTACCGATCTTGAACCGGCCCTTCGGGATCCTGCCACGGCGTTGGGTTTATGGCCCAAGAGCCATGCTTATGTAGGGCCCTCGAGCAAATTATAGCCCCGAAAGGCAAGTGGCAAGCTTTTTTAGTGGTTTGCGACCTGTACGGGGTTCCTCTCATCTAATTGGCAGCAGGGGAAGCTTTTGCGGGGCTTTCTCCGGCCGGTTTTGCTATAATCCTTTTGCCAGCAGTTTCAAGGAGATACAAATGGCCACGACAACTACGCCGGTTTCGCCGACTACTCCCGAAGTAAAGCCCAAGACCGCGCCCATCAACCTGACCGCGAATGCGGTCTCCAAGGTGAAGGAGATCATGGGACAACAGAATCCTGTGCCTGCCGGCCTGCGCGTAGGCGTAGTGGGCGGCGGGTGCTCCGGTTTCTCCTACTCGATGTCGTTTGAAAATGGCGCCGGAATGATGGACAAAGTGTTCGACATGGAAGGCCTCAAGGTATATGTCGACGCCACCTCTCTGATGTACCTGAACGGCTGCATCGTCGATTACGTGGAGACGCTCGAAGGCGCGGGATTCAAGTTCGAGAATCCCAACGTCAAGAGCACTTGCGGCTGCGGGTCTTCGTTCAGCGTGTAAAATTCCGCTCCCGGTGGAAGAAAGAAAGAGCCTCGTCGGCAGACGAGGCTCTTTCTTATTTAAGGCCGCAGTCCGCGGCTGCGATCAAACCGAGACAGCCGAAATAGAATTGAGCCGGGTCGAAGACCTGGCTCTACAAAGCCGGAGGGTGGTGTGTGGGACCCGGGTCTCGGACCCGGCGAGTAGCGCCTAACGTTGTGATTGCGGCTGCAGGCCGGGTGGGGGCTGGGCGGATGTGGGCTGCTGACCCGGCTGACCTGACATTCCACCGTTCATTCCGCCCGACATCCCACCGAAGCCGCCGGTGACCGCGGGCGCCACTGGCGTCGGAATGGCGATCGACCCCTGCAAGGCCGGCTGCGCCGGCGTAGTAATCAAACCGCCGCGGTCGGTGCCGGGATCGTAGATAAACTGCCAATCGTTGTAGTGGTTCTTCTTATTGAACTCACGAATCGTCTCGTCCTTGCTGATGCTGGCGACACCAACAATGGGGCCGCCTCCGAAGACCTGCGCGGCCAGTTTGTCTCCGCCGCCAGTCGATCCGCTGGAAGAGCCTGAATTCGCGGAGGTTGAGGACGCGGTGGAGTTTGAGTCGGCGTCCGTCTGGCCGGCTGCCGGGGGGTTTGCTGGCTGGTTTGTGGGTTGAAGCGATGCGGGCATACCGCTATCGGCGCGCCGGCCTCCGGGCCCGCTTGGACCGAGGGTTGTGCCCGCAGGCCCCGTGCCGATCGGCTGGCCAATCGAAGTTG
Organism: uncultured Acidobacteriaceae bacterium; assembly: GCA_963735545.1. Taxonomy (GTDB): domain Bacteria; phylum Acidobacteriota; class Terriglobia; order Terriglobales; family Acidobacteriaceae; genus PALSA-270. The sequence continues at coordinate 23,763 of CAVTLU010000024.1, read as the reverse complement.
CTCCCGCGATTCCACCTCCCGTCGCGAGCTGCACTTCTCCAATGTGAAGCAGCTTGAAGTCCTTGCCGGTGATGGGATCCTTGTAGCGCCGGCGCAGGAAACGGATGTTGTTGGTGTTTTCCAGATCCTCGATGCGCGTAGGATAACGCCCGAATTTCTTGAAGTAGCGGCGAGTGGCGCGGGAATACTGCACGCCACGATGGATGAGTTCTTGTTCGCGGTCGCGCCTGATTTGGAAGACGATGCTGGGAGCGATCGCTACGGCGGTGATCGCCAGCAGCGCGAAAAACAGCATCAGCGTGAGCAAAATGTAGCCGCGCTGGCGCTTGCGGCGGACAGATTCGAATTGGCGGACAGACGCCATAGGTTCGCTCTACTGTGCCGACAGGGGAATCTCCTGCCGGTTGTTGTTCAGCACGTCTTCGATCTCCACCGCCATGGGTGAGATGCGCAGAACCCGGTAGCGGCTATCGACGATGTCTGCCTCGCCCGCAATAAACACATCTCCGCCTTTTGACAGAAAGACCTTCTTAGGCTCACCCGGCTTGCTGGCAAATCCGAAGAATTTCAGATCGATTGGAGGCGGCGGGGGCGGTCCCGAGGGTTGAACCGGCACCGGCGCAGGCATTGGAACTATCACGCGCTTGGGCTTCGGAATTTCTATCTGCGCCAAAAAGATATTTCGCCCCGAGCCCTTGTACTCAGTGTTCTCACTGGCTTTCAACCAGTCATAACGCAGGCTTGGGTCGAGGGATTGCGACTCAGCAGGCGCCGGTTTCACTGCCTTGCCGCGCGTCCTGCCAGCCCGCCTCGAAGTCGCAGGTACAGCCGGAGCGGGAGCAGGGGCAGTTACGCTGACCGGGGCGGCCGTAGCAGCGGAGGACGACGACCCGGTCATACTGAAAAGCCAGCGCCCAAGCAGCACCACCGCCAGAATCATGAGGATTACGGCGACGATCAGCTTTTTCCGCTCTTCGGCTCCAACCTGCATCGAGTCCTAACCTCTCCTCTGTTTTACGCCCCGGTCTTCAAGAAAGTATCGAGCTTGATCTGTAACTTGACCTCACCGCCCTGGGCACCGCCTAACTCCACGCTGTCCACGATGAAGAACAACTGCTCGCGCTCCAACGCATTGATGAAACGCACCAACTGCAAGTAGCCGCCGGAGAGGTTAGCCTCGACCAGAACCGGGCTCAAATCCACGGTTTCGGTGTCTTTTATCTCGTAACGGATATTTCCGATCTTGACGCCGGTTTGGCCGGCCAGCCGGCCCAGGGCCTCGGAAATCGCCGAGGATCGATCCGGCAAACGAGTCTTATAGAAGTCGTCGATCTGCTGGCGAGCGACGACCATTTTCTTGTCGAAGCCGCGCAGGGGCTGGACTTGCCGCGTCTTGAGCTGCAGATCCTTCCATAGGGCATTCATCTGGTCGCGGCGATCCTGTTCGGAGCCGACCAGGGGAGACAGAATAACTGCGACTGCGGCCACATCGAGCAGCCCCAATATGGCGAACACGATTTTGAGTTTGCGCCGGGTATGGTTGAGATCTGGCATTAGGGCATACCTCCCGGGGTTGCGGCGCCGGAGTCTGGGACATACAACGCGCTGATCTCGAATTGCACGTTATCGCCCGAAGCCTGCGGGCCCATCGCCTGCTCCACGTCGATGTGCGTATCGCGAAAGTGCCGCGAGTCTTCCATCTGGCGCACCAATTCGATGGCGCGCTCGCGGGACTCTCCCGCAACCACAAGTTTCAGAGCTAGCTGATGGTCGGGCTCCAGCTCAGGATGAATGGAAACCAGATGCAAACGCGTGGGCATGACGCGCTCCAGGTCGGCGAAGACCCGTGTCCAGGAGAACGACTTACGCGCGAAAAGCTCATTCAAGAACCGGGAGCGGTCGCGCGTGCTGCTGTTTTCCGGGAGATTCAGCGTGGCTTCCGCGGCCAGTCTTTCGTCCTCCCGTTCCTGAATCTGGTGCTGACGTTGCGCAATCAGACCCCGCTCCTTGGCGGCCGCGACCCAACCTGAAATTGACGTGTAGAGCAGAATCAAAGTAAGCAGTGTGAGCCCGGCCAGCGCCGTGCCCCAGCGTGACCAAAAGCGGCCAACGTCTTCATAGGGCCGCGTCGCGAGATTGATGTCCAGACGCATAATCAGGAAGCCAGCGCCCCCACCACTCCGGAGATCTGCCACTTGGGAATTGAGCCGCGTCCTGTGCCCAACTGGGAAGCGCCGACCAGTTCCTGCACGTTCGCGCTGGTCTGAGCGCGCAGCGCCGGCGCGGCTTCGGCCAGATTCGGCAGGCCTGCGACGAAGATCTGGTCGATGTTCAAATGATAAGTGTCCTGAAAAAAAACAACCGAAGGATAAACATCCTCGGCCAGCTTTTCGCCGGTGATATTCACGCCGTGGGCATTTTCCAAAGTACGGAAGAGCAGCAACTGCTGCTTATCGAGGATGGCAAGGCTGATGGTTCCGGCGTCGACTTTTACGACTAGGGTTGGCCGGTCGGCTTTCGCAGCGCCCAGGGCGGCAAGGGTCGACGGCAGCACGATTCCCGGGCTGTATCCAGCCTCTTGGAAAACCGATTCGTATTCCTGCACCACACTGGTCAGCGCGACCGCGGCCACCACACGCATGCCGGCGCCGGAGGTTTGGGCGTGATAAGAGACCTGGGCCTTGTCCACGTCGAAGGGCAGCGATTTCTTCAGCCGGAAGCGCACTACGGCTTCGGCCTCCACACGCTTCGGAGGTAGAGCTTCGAATTCGAGCAACACCACGCGCACCGCGGCATCGGGCAGTACGGCGATCACATCTCGTGTGCGCGCGCCCAGGCTTCCCAGAGTGTCCCGGATGGTCTGCGACACGGCATCCGCATTGCGCAAATTGGTTTCGGTGAGGTCTGGAACCACATTGCCCCGCCCCAATTCGTAGGTCGCGAACTCGACCGTACCGCCGTCGGCGCGGCCGGCGAGCACACGGTCGGTGGCGATCTCGCAGGCCAGCTTCGGCCGCGGGCCGGAATTGGAGGAGTGAGTCATCAAACCTAACTATGAAACCTGACCGGCGCAACAAAGGCAAGCGCCCCCGGTGGCTCGGCTTCCTCTCCGCTCCCCTGTGACCTCTGTGTTCAGAAAGTTCACGCAATAACCACAGGGAACACAGGGTACACAGAGGAACGCAGACCGGCCGCGGTCACTGCTATCGCATATTCTCGATGAAGGTGACTTTATTGATCTCCTTCAGCGTGGTCAGCCCCAGGCGCACCTTGTCGAGCGCCGACTCGCGCAGGAAGCGCATGCCCTCGTCGCGCGCGGCGCGGCGGATTTCCGAGGTCGGCTTCTTGAGCAAAATCATCTCGCGGATGCGGTCGCTCAGATCGAGCAGCTCGTGAATCGCGCTTCGCCCACGGAAGCCGGTTCCGGCGCACTCGATGCAACCCTGGCCTTCATAGAAGCATACCCGCGACCACTGTTCGGGATCGAGGCCGCTCGCCTCCAGCACGTCCGGCGTGTAGCCCACCGGCTTGCGGCAGGAGTTGCAGATCAGCCGGACCAGCCGCTGCGCCAGGATGCAGTTCAAGGCGGACACGAAGTTATACGGCTCCACGCCCATGTTCAAGAATCGGCCAATTACGTCGACTACGTTATTGGCGTGTACTGTGGTGAACACCAGGTGGCCGGTAAGTGCCGACTGAATGGCAATCTGGGCGGTTTCCGTGTCGCGGATTTCGCCGACCATGATCTTGTCCGGGTCATGGCGCAGGATCGAGCGCAAGCCGCGGGCAAAGGTCAGTCCCTTCTTCTCGTTGACCGGAATCTGGGTGATGCCGCGAATCTGGTACTCCACCGGATCTTCGATGGTGATGATCTTGTCTTCATCGGTTTTGATTTCGTTGATCGCGGCATACAGCGTAGTGGTCTTGCCGCTTCCGGTTGGCCCTGTGACCAGCACCATGCCGTAAGGCTCTTTGATATAGCGGCGAAATTTGCGCAGGTCGTCTTCATCGAAACCAACTACGTCCAGCACCAGTTGGTGGAACTTCTCGCTCATCGATTCTTTGTCGAGGACGCGCAGCACGGCGTCTTCGCCATGAATGGAAGGCATGATGGAGACGCGGAAATCGATGGGCCGCTCGGGATTGCCGTACTTGACGCGGAAGCGGCCATCCTGCGGCACGCGACGTTCGGAGATATCGAGTTCGCTCATCACCTTGATGCGGGAGATGATGGTCGAATGGTGTTCGCGACCGATGGGCGGCATGGCTTGGGTGAGCACGCCGTCGATGCGGAACTTGATGTGGACGGAATCGTCCTGGGTCTCGATGTGAATATCGCTGGCCCGCCGCTGCAACGCAGTGAAGATCGTGGTGTCGACCAGGCGGATGATCGGGCTGTCGCCTTCGCCGGTGAGGCGGTCGATCGAAATGGTCTCGTCGCCGCTTTCGTCCTCCGCGACCACGTCCAGCGCAAAGCCTTCGCTGGCTTGCTCCAGAACGCGTTTTGACTGCTCGGTCTTCTTGAGAATTTCGGTGATCTGAGCCAGGGTGGAGACTTTGGGGACGATCTGCTTACGCAACAGCAAGCTGATCTCGTCGATCATCATCAGCTGACTGGGATCGGCGATAGCGATGGCGAGGCGGCCTTCCCGGGTCTCTTCCAGAGGGATGAAGTTGTAGCGGAACATCAGGTGGACCGGGATCTTCTTGAACAGATCGTGGTGCAGCTGGAAGTTGCGCAGGTCGACGAACTCGCAGCGATAGCGCCGCGCGATGTCCTGCGCCTTCTCGACGTCGCCGGCCTGGACCGCGTTGGGCATTCGGCCCCCGTTGCCACCGTTAATCAGAATTGGTTTCTGGTCTGCCATGTGTGCCATTTCATGCCCGCTAGCTCATCTTGCCGTTCACGTTCAGCCCCTTGCCGAGCAGTGCTCCCCGGATTGCCGAAGGCGCGGCCGTCCACAAGGTACCTAGTGGATCGTGCCGCTCGATCCCAGAGCAAATATCGGCATGTAGAGCGATATCAGCACTCCCCCGACGAAGACCGCCATGATGATCAGGATCAGCGGCTCGATCAGCGCCATCGCCGCACCCAGCGCGGTTTGCACGTCCTCCTCATAAAACTCGGCCACCGAGTTAAGCATGGCCGGCAAGGCGCCGGTGGATTCGCCCACTTCGATCATCTCCACCGAGAGGTCTGGAAACATCTTCTGCTCTTCCAGACTCTTGGCCAGCGACTGGCCTTCGCGCACCCGGACGGTAGCTTCCGAAATGCCGTTCAAGATGCTGCGGCTGCTCAACGAGTCGCCGGCCGTTTCCAGAGACGGCACCAGCGGAAGGCCGCCGGCCAGCAGCGTCGAAAGCATCCGGGAGAAGTTGGAAATCTGATACTTCAACCAGATTTGCCCCAGCACCGGCAGCTTCAGAATGAAGCGGTCAAAACGCTCCGCGCCTCGGGTGGTATTTTTCCAGCGCCAAAACAAGAATGCCAGAATCGCCAACCCCACCAGCCCGAAGGGCAAATACTCCTGGGCGTGCTTGCCGATGGCGAGCATCAGCACGGTGATTGCGGGCAGTTGTGCGTCCATGGTTTCGAACAATTTCGCGAACTGCGGCACCACGTAGGTGATGAGGAAGATCAGCATCCCAATGACCACCGTCACCAGCAGCGCCGGATACACCAGCGAAACCGCCAGCTTCTTCTTGAAGGTAATCGCCACGCGCTGGAACGAGATGTATCGGCTGAGCACTTCTTCCATGTTGCCGCTCTTCTCTCCGGCCAGTAGCGTGGTGGTGTAGATCTTGGGAAACATCGCCTGTGCTGCGAAGCTGTCGGAAAGCAACTCGCCGCTTTTCACCCGGTCGCGGACGTTGTCCAGCACCGACCGAAGCTGCGTGTCTTTTTGCCGCTTGATCAGCAGGTCGAGGGAGTTCAGGATTGGCAGCCCGGCCTTAATCAAGGTTAGGAACTGCTGGTTGAAGATTACGAACTGGCTTTGCCGGACTTTGCGGCGGCGCGAAAGCTGGACTTGCCCGCCCGAGAGCAGGCCGCGCGGTTTTACCCAATACACCAGATAGCCCTGCTGCACGAAGCGGTCGCGCACCTCGGACTCCGAAAAGCCGCGCTCGACCTGTTGCAACATGTGTCCGCGCTCGTCCGCTACTTTAACCAGGAACTCTGCCATACGCCTACTTAGGTAACTGCGTTACTCCACCAGAGTCTAGCATTGAAATCATGAAGTTAGGGTTAATCTGTACGCACCGTCGGGCATGCGCTACCAACCTCAAAGCCGCGGCTCGGTACAAAGCAACCTGCCTATAATCAGATACATAGATGCACTTGACCCATCCTGGGCGTTGCTTTCGCCTCATTGGCCAAATTCACCTGAAATCACCTCAACCCCGGGCGGAGGCACGAAGCGGAAACGCTGGTCGGAAACCTCAACATTCTCCTTCTGATCGCGGAAGCGGTATTCGGTCTCCGAGCCATCCACCTCTTCCACTATGATGCGGACGATCCGTCCGTCTGTCGTAACCTCCAGCATGACTTGATTTACCCGTCCTGCCAATGCCTTAGGAATACCCCGAAGGACTACGTCCCCCGGCTCCAAGGGAGGCACATCGGGGGCGAAGGATAGGCCTTCCAGTTCTTTCTCGAGCTTGGCCTTCCCCAACAGAAAGGCCAGCGGCGACCGCAGATCGTCGAGCTTGCGCACTGAGGTCTTCTGCACTTGCCGATCTCCGGGCATATAGAACCAGGCTTCCTTGCCATCGCTCAGAAACAGTTTCTCCTTGGGAGAACGATATTCCCAACGCATCTTGCCGGGTTTTTTTAGCCAGAGGGTTCCCGATTCGGTGCGCTCCGCTCCGTTCCCGCGATAGATTTCGGTGAATTCAGCCTGCATCGATTGCAGGTGGTTGTAGCGGTTGTCCACGGCCTGGGCGATGGCATGGACGCCGGTAGGCGGGTTGGCACCTGCCGCGAGCGCGAGCAGAGACATCGAGAGCACGAAATGGGTTAGAGCGGGACGCAGTTTAATCATTAGGCCGGAATTCACTCATGAAGACTGGGAGACATCCCTCTGCGGAAGGAATCCTTGTCCCTTATTCTAACTCTGATGGAGGGAACCGTAGCCTCACTAGGGCACGTGAGGACGGTCGCCACCGGCTGGGCGCCGAGTGCAGTTCGCCCTCCCGCTGCGCAGCTGCGCTGCGCGGACAGCCGAGGGCGGCTGAGCCCACGTAATCGCCAAGATGGCGTCAACCAGCGGAACTTTCCGCCGATTGACGCCCATCCCGGTTTCATCAACTCACTTCTGAGTGGTCTCTTACCACCTGCCGTGGTCGAAGTCGAACAGGTCCATCAGATCGCCGATCGCCGGGCTGTTCAACGGGACGTAGGGATTATTCCAACTCGTCTTCGGATTGGGGAACCGATCTCGGCTGCGCTTGGTCAGCGGATCGAGTCCCCAGTTCGCCTCGATGAACTTCAGCAGGGACACGTGGTCGGTATAGCTGTGGGAAATGTGTCCCGGCTTGGTGTAGGGAGAGACGACGATCAGGGGAATTCTGGTTCCGTCGCCGAAATAATCGAGCGGTTGAATATAGCCGGAATCGTAGTAGCCGCCGCCCTCGTCCATGGTGACGAAGATGGCCGTGCTTTCCCACAATTCGTGGTTGCCCTTAACGCCGTCGACGATTTTCTTGACGAAGCCTTCGAGCAGATTCAGCTTCGATGAAGCAGGATGTCCGTCGAGGTAACCGTCCGGCTTAACGAACGACACCGCCGGCAGGTCTCCTTTCTGGATCGCATCATACAGATCGAGCGTGTCCTTCAGGTGGGCTGCACGCTGGGCCGGGTTGGTCATGATCGAAGTGGAGTACTGGAAAGGATTGCAAATGTTGCAATAGGTGTTGTCCGGCGAGACATAATTGAGATCGGGGTCGGCCAGGTACTGATTCCACTGATCTCCGTAGTACGCCCACGAAATCTTGTGCTCGTTCAATTCATCGCCGATGTTGCGCAGATTGGAGGGCGGAATGGTGAAGACGGTTTGGTTCGGATTGGTGATGTCGGCAAAGGCGTCTCTGCCATCGCCGTAGTAGCCCGGGTTGTAGTTGTTGAGCAGGTAATAGTGTCCCGGCTCGCAATTGGGCTTGATGGGGCGGCGCAGTGACAGCAGATAGTCACGGATCGGGTCGACACCAGGATGGCTGGAATCGGCGCACTCGCTGTAGGTTCCCCCGCCGAACGACGCCGAACCGTAAGAGCCGCCGCCGTAACCATCCTCGGTGTAGAAATTGTTGGTTCCGGGTTGCGCATTGGGATTTTCGATCTCGTCGACGATGCCCGCGTTGTTCGAGCCGGCGGCGACCATTTCGTTTTGCGGCGGCACGGCGGAATTGCCTTTGCCATCGCTGAACCAAATCGCGTCTCCGGTTCCCAGTGCCACGTGATTGGCGCCGGTTCCACCCATCACTGCCTGGTGGAAGTTGTCGCTCATCGAATAGTTGTCAGCCAATTTCTTGAAGTACGGCGCGTCGCCTTGCAGCATGTTGTAGAAGCCCATCGCGGTTCCACCTTCCCGGGTGCTTAGCAGATTAAAGCCCGCGGGTTGAGGTTGGCCGTTGGCTCCGGCGCCCACGGTGACTTCTACCCAGGGAAACAAATCGGCTTTGCAGCCGCTGGGGTTGTGACGAGTGGCGCGCGACGAGCTGCAATCGAACTGCTGCCACATCTGGTAAAAGCGGTGCACCGGGCTGGCGGTGTAAGAGTCGTAGGGAAGTGTGGCCGATGTGATCTGAAATGGCCCCGGAGGCAGGTTGCTGACGTTGGGGATGCGAGTATCGGGCACACCGCCGGCAAGGCCGGTACCGCCGGTGGTCAAGAACTGATAGTAGTCGTCGGGAAGTCCGTTTTCGATCGTTTTGGCCACCGCGACGCTGGGGAAATACGGGGTCGTCGGTCCACCCACCAGCGGCGTCGGAAGCGAGGAGTACAGCGCCTTCCCCGAGGGGCTGAGCCGATAACCGTCTGCATTCGAGTCAATTGCAGAGCGCTGCTCAGCCTTGGAGAAATTCGGTCCCGGCGTTCCATCATCGTTAATGATTCCTTTGGAGAGCAGGTTGTCTATGGTTTGTCCGTGCTTAGGCTTGTAGGTGGCAAAAACGTGGTCAAAGGTCCGATTCTCGCCGATGATGATGATCACGTGTTTGATCGGAGTGCGGGTTTTGGCATGATCTTTGGCTTCGACAAAGACCGGTGACATCATCTGAACGGCCAAACTAAACAAGCTCGCCACGACTGCGGCGCGCGACTTCAAGGGAGAGAGTTGCGAAAAGCTCATGAATTCCCCCCTCCAGGGGCGACTGCAGGCTATGCCGCAGTTGTTTCAGTTCCATGAGCACCTGGTTACAACCCCTTCAATTGTTTTGCACAGAAGCGAAGCTGGAAGCGGCTTTCAATCCCGACTTTTCCACAACGTGATTCGGGGTTGAAGGAAGGAACGAATCTGTAGAGACGTAGCTGCGCTACATCTCTCTGTCCACATCGGTGTGGACGGCTGCATTCCGGGTGTTGGCAAGACGTAGCGAAGCTACCTCTCTACAGAGATGCTTGCACTTACTTCACAAACGTCAATCCGTGAGGCACGACAGCCTTGAAGACATACGCATAGAGCATTACGATAATTCCGACGATTGCGCCCAAGGCCACCGAGTGCCAGGCCACGTAGCGGAAGATGATGCCTTCATTACCGACTTGTTCCGTCGCCGCCGTGGCGATGGTGATGGATTGCGCATCGACCATCTTTCCCATCACGCCTCCAGCACTGTTGGCGGCGCACATTAGAATCGGGTCAATGCCAAGCTGCTGAGAAGTAATCTTTTGCAGACTGCCAAACAGCGCATTCGAAGAAGTATCGCTGCCCGTGAGCGCAACGCCAAGCCAACCGAGGAACGTGCCGAAGAACGGATACAACCAGCCGGTGCGCGTGAAAGCCAGGCCTAATACCGCATCGAGACCGGAATAGCGCGTGACGTATCCCAAACCCAGCATGAAGGAAATCGCAACCATCGCCAGCCGCATGCGCACCAGCGTGCGCCAGAAGATCTTCATCAAGTGGACGGGGCTCAGGCCGAGCAGCAAGCCCGCGACAATGGCCGCCAGAAAGCATCCGCTGCCGGTCGCGGAAAGCCAATTGAAATCGTAGCGGGCAGCTTCCGGCGTGGGCTTAGGGGTCACTGGAGCCGAGCGATAAACCTGATTGTGCAAGTAAGGGACGTCCCACCCCGGCGGCCCCGATCTAACCTTGCCGTCTGGGAGCACGACTTTGAAAGCTGGTGTGGTGGCCTGATTCATCGCTAACTTTACTTTGGGCAGGCCCCAAACAAGCACAAACAGGGAGAGCACGGCAAAGGGCATCCACGCTTTGAGCATTTGGGCCGCAGAGTAAGAGCGGGTTTTGAGCTGACCGTCGAATTCCTTGGCTGTCCACTCACCTCCAATGTCATCGGTGATTCCGGCTGCGTGCGGGGGAAGCGCGACCGATTCTTGGTCGTAGTCGAACCGCCATATCTTTTTCGGTTTCCAGAAATGCAGAAATACCACGGTGACGACGATTGAAACTGCGCCGCCCATGATGTCAACCAGGTTGCTGTCGACATAGTTCGACCAGAAGAATTGCGTCAGCGAGAAAGAAGCGCCTACCACCAAAATGGCGGGGAAGACTTCAAAAGTATCTTTCCAACTGGCCATGGACTTCACCAGCCAGAAAGGAACAAGCAGCGCGGCAAAGGGAAGAATGCGGCCGATCATGGCATTGAGGTCGGATTCGGGCAGGGCAGTAACCGCGGCCAGAGTATGTACGGGGGTTCCGATCGCGCCCCATGCCACCGGAGCGGTGTTGGCGATCAGGTTCAAGGCGGCGGCGTGAAAGGGCCGGAATCCCAGGCCGATCATGAAGGCGCCGGCGATGGCCACCGGCGCGCCGAAGCCGGCCGCGCCCTCAATAAAAGCTCCGAAGCAGAATGCGACCAGCAGAACCTGCAGGCGGCGGTCGGGAGTGACTCCGGCGATCGATTCCTTCATGATCTCAAACTGGCCGGTTTCGACGGAGATATCGTAGAGATAGACAGCCGCGAGAACGATCCAGGCGATCTTGAGCAGGCCAAACGCGACACCATATCCGAAACTCATGGCGGCGAGAATCAGCGGCATCTTGAAAACCAGAATGGCGACGGTCATCGCGGTGAAGGCGCCGGCGATAGCGCACCAGTGCGGTTTAACCTTCAATCCCGCCAGCAAACTAAAGAGGACAAAAATAGGCAGGGCGGCAACAAGTGTGGAAAGCCACCAGTGTCCGGAAGGATCGTAAACCTGCATCCACGGCATGACATCCTCCGTCGCAAGGAAGTTTTACGGATGTGGCAAGCAAATCGGTGGAGCTAACGCAGTTCGCGGAGTGAAGCGCAACGCCCTTCCGTCAAAAGACCAAAACAAACGGGCATCAGTGTATCCGAGAGGTTCTGTTCTGTGAAATCCGCCGTTTCGGATTTCCTGCGACCGGCGATCCCGCCGGACCATCCCTAAGATTGTAGAGTTGTGCAGTTCCGTCTGCGCTTTCGCAGTTCACCGGATTGAGGACGCTGGATTCTCAACGCTCTCGATAGAGCTGTGGACGCTGGGCGCGTCAAGAAAGGCACTGCGACATGGACTTCCATTCCTCTCCCATGATGAAGGCCAGCCTGGTTCACCGCTTCGGTCCGCCGGAAGTCATCGTCTTTGAGGACATTGAGCGGCCTGCGCCGGCCGCGGGCGAGGTTCTTGTCCGTGTAAAAGCCGCCGGCGTGGGGCCGTGGGACGCCTGGGTACGGGCGGGAAAAAGTGCGCTGCCGCAGCCGCTTCCCTTGACGCTCGGCTCTGACCTTTCCGGAATCGTCGAGAAGATCGGTGGAGGCGTGACCGGTTTGGCGCCAGGGGACGAAGTTTTCGGCGTCACCAATCCAAGTTTCACGGGTGCGGATGCCGAGTACGCTGTCGCCTCCTCGGGCATGGTTGCCGGAAAGCCGCGAAAAATAACTCATGTCGAGGCCGCCTCGGTACCGGTGGTCGCAGTCACCGCTTGGCAAATGTTGGATCATGCCGGGGTCGTGCCTGGCCAAACGGTGTTGATTCACGGCGCTGCGGGCAACGTCGGCGCGTATGCCGTGCAATTGGCAAGTCTGAGAAAAGTGCGGGTGATCGCGACCGCATCCGCGGGCGACCTCGACTACGTGCGCGGTTTCGGCGCCGGCCAGGTCATCGACTTCCGCAGCGTCCGCTTCGAAGACGTTAGCGGTCCCGTCGATGCGGTTATCGACACAGTCGGAGGTGAGGTTCAGAGCCGATCATTTCAGGTTCTAAAGGCGGGTGGGGCTTTAGTCTCTTCTGTATCGCAGCCAGATCCACTGGAGGCAGAGCGCCGTGGCGTGCGAGTCATTTTCTTCCTGGTGGATGTGAGCAGCTTCTATCTCACGCGGATCGCCCAAATGATCGACGCTGGTGAACTGATTCCCTGCGTAGGCGCGGTCGTGCCCCTCGCCGAGGCTCGCGAGGCGCACGAAATGTTGCAAGGCTCGCGGCCGCACCCGCGCGGCATTGTGCTGAAAGTCGGGGAATAATGGCGGCGTCCTGGCCTAGTCGGACGGCAGGAACGTGGGTTTCTTCGGCGGAACGTAGCCCGGCGGCGTGCCTTTCGAAATGAATGGAAGGTGGTCGGGATCGCGCACTTCCACGTGGCCGTCCGCAGTCAGCTTGTAGGGGTTGCCCAACGGGTCGGTTGGGTTGCCGCGCAACATGCCCGCCCTTTGCAGATCGGCGAAACTGGCCGGCAGATGCCCGATCTTCTTCTGATAGATGGCCACTACACCTTCCAGCGTAGTGACGTCCTCATCCACCTCCAAGGCTCGCAGGTGCGCGGCGGCATTGGCGCGGACTGAGGGGTCAGAGGTGGTCTTGTAGGTGGCGGTCCATAGCATGCGGGCAGTCAGCAACTCGCCGGCATGTTGCGCCATTTGTGCGGCTAGAACTCTCAGAAAGGGATGAGCGTCGGGGACGCGCGAACCGGCGGCGAAGGCATCCGAGGCGCGGGCGTAGTCCTTGAGATCCATGTAATAGATGAAGCCCAGGTTGTAATAGAGCCGCCACTCGTCCGGGTTATTACGGATACCGAACTGCGCCAGTTCGATGGCGCGCTGCGGCATTCCGGCTCCGTTCGGCGGAGCCGGCGAAAGAAAGTTTGAGCCGAAGTCGTAGGCCACCAGCAAGTGCGGATCGAGCGTGGTAGTGATCTCGAGCAGTGGCGCCAGCAGGTTATAGTGTTCCGCGCCATTGTGGTGCCTGTTTCCGAAATATTGCACAGCTCGGGTCCAGTAGATATCGGCGAGCAGCCCGTCGTAGCCCAGGCTCATGCGCTTGAGCACCTGGGGAGAGGAAATATAGAGGACTTCCTCGAGTGTCGCGCCGGTTCGGATCTGGTCAAGGCGGCGCAGCAGCAGCACTGAAGCGAGCATGCCGACCGCGAGCAGGGAGGCCGCGATCACTGTCGTTCGCCGGGCTGTGCTCATTTCAGATTCCGGCGCTGGAAAATCAGCACCGCTCCGGAGAGAGCCATGAGGGCGTACATCAGCGCGTAGGCGGTGTTAAAGAGAATGAGTTGCCCGGAGACGGCATGCTCATGGGCCACCGAGCTGATGACGTTCAGGGCGGAGAAATTGGGCACTAGATATGCTGCGCCGGTGGCCAGCCAGCGGGTGAGCCCCTTTGCCATTCCAGCGAAGCCGCGCAAATCTTCCGCGAAGCTGCCGATCACGAAGAGAGAAAAAGCGAATACCGCCGCCATCAGCGGGGAAGAGAACGAAGAGAACAGCAGCGCCAGCGCGGTGATCATGAGGAACTGCAGTACGATGAAATACAGCGCCACCAGCACCCAGGCATCACTCCCCTGAAAGTGGTGGGAGACATAAAGCAGAGCCGCGAAAACTCCGACGGCCATACACACCGTATTTACCACCAGAGTGCCCGCCAGCCCGCAGAACTTGCCGACGATGAACTCCCAGCGGCGCACCGGGCGTGAAAGAACGGTGTAAAGCGTCCGCTTCTCGATTTCCTTGGAGACCAGGGCGATGCCGATGAAGATGGCGATCACCATCCCGAAAAGAGAAACCGCGGTCAGTCCGAGATTGATAACCACCAGGCGCTCGATGTCGATGGAGATCTGTCCGACCAGGATCGCCGCTCCCGACATCAACAGCGCAAACGCGATCAGGTTGTAGAGCACGCGATCGCGCACGGCTTCACGGAAAGTATTGGAGGCGATGTGCAGGATGCGCGTGCTCATGCGGTCGCTCCCGCGGTTTCTTTGTCGGGCGATGGCTTGAGTTGCGCCACGAAATAGTCTTCCAGCGAGGTGCGCACGGGAATCACGGCAATGAGCCTCAACCGCTCCCGCCGCAACGCGTCCAGCGCGGCGTCCTGGTTCTGTTCCGGCAGGACGGCGCGAACCGTGTCGCCGGTGATGTGACAGTCTGCACCCAAAGCGCGCAACGAGGCCGGCGCCGTGGTTCCGTGCCAAACCAGTTCCACCTTGCCTTGCACCCCGGAGGTGAGATCGGCGACCGCGCCAACGCCCCGCAATTCGCCCAGGTGAATGATGGCAACCCGGTCGCAAAGCGCCTCGGCGTCGCTCAGGATGTGGGTGGAGAAGAAAACGGTTTTGCCTTCCTTCTTCAACTGCTCCATCAGGTCACGCACCTCGCGGCGGCCCATGGGATCCAGGCCGGACATGGGTTCGTCGAGGAATACGATCCTAGGATCGTGCAAAATGGCTTGCGCAATGCCCACTCGCTGCAACATGCCTTTGGAGAACTTGCGCAGTTGTACTGCGGCGGCGTCCCGTAACCCGACCCGGTCCAGCATCTCGCCGACTTTGCGCGACCGGTCTTTGGCCGCCACTCCAGAAAGCTGAGCGTAGTATTCCAACAATTCGCGGGCAGTCAGATAATCATAAAAATAAGGCTGCTCGGGCAGGAATCCGATTTGCGCTTTTACCTGCGGATCGTTCCACTCCATGCCCAGGATGCGCGCCTTGCCCGCGGTCGGGAAGACCAGGTCCATTAGCAGTTTCAAAGTAGTGGTTTTGCCGGCGCCATTCGGTCCCAGAAAGCCGAAGATCTCGCCTTCTTCGACGCTCAAATGAAGCGGCTTTAGCGCGCACTTCGGCCGCTTGCGCCAGAAGCCAACGCTATAGGTCTTTGCCAGGCCAAGAATTTCTATGGCAGCCATGGTGAATACCGGAGTGAATTCATTCTTTTGTCTAAATTATATGCAAAATGGACGGCGGAATGAGCTAGTGCGCTGGGTTCGAGGCGATTACCAAAGTAAGAAGGCCAGGATTTTCATCCTGGCCTCTCTTTGTCCGATATCCTCCCCAGGTACCGGCCAAAAAACTGTGTCAATCCGCTCCCGGAAACGCCACGCAAACGGTGGGGTCGGTGGCGGGCACATTGCCGGTGGCGCCGGTCTGCGCCCGCAGTACGCCGTCAGCGACGGAGCAGAAATCCTTAGTTCCGCTGGAATTGAAAGTCACGGGCGCCCCCGCGGCGACAAAAGATGTGTTAATTCCCCCGGACGGAAGCACTCCGACGGCGGTGAAGTTATAGCCGCTCTTGTTCCCCCCTGCCAAAGAGCCATCGATGATGCACGCGGTGGTGCTGCTGGGCGAGCAGTTGGTTACTGGACCCGAGAGGTTGCTGAGAGCGTCCGCGTATCCGTGATCGGGATAGGCCGCGTTGTAGGCCATTTCTCCCCGGCTGATCTGCCGCACCGAACTGGCCGCCGAAGCTTCATTGGCCGACATTTTGGCGCGGACCATGTTCGGTATAGCTATGGCCGCGATGATCAGAATAATAGCCACAACGATCAGCAACTCGATCAAAGAGAAACCTGCCACTGCCTTGGCGGAGCCGCGGACGGTATGTTTCTGAAGTGCCATAAACTATTTCCGAACAATGCATATGCACTTTTCCGGCCAGGATGGTGGTTAGTCTCCTCGTCGGTTAACGCCAACCTAAGTCCAGTGAAATCATCATCCGTGACGGTCGAACTTAGAGTAGAAACAGCGAAGCGATTTGAATCGAGGATGGTGTGACAGAATCTGTCATGCCGAAGCGACATTTTGTCTCATTTCGAGAGCTAGCAATCAGGAGAGATGGGCCCGTTTTCGACCTTAGGCCCAAAGAAGGCCCACATGAGGAACAATGGGCCTGATCTTGAGATGGAAGGGGAGTGTTACTGCAAAGCGGAGAGAGCCATACACGCGGACCCTGCGCTGGTGTAGGTGCTTGGAGCAACAGTGGCGCTTTCAACCTTGCCGCGGATCACCCCGTCCTCGACCGAGCAGAAGCTGCGAACGCCCGTTTGATTCCACTTTACTGCCGCTCCGGCGGCGGCGTACGACGTGTTGGCGGTGAAAGCAGCAAGATTAAAGATATACCCGCTCTTTCCTGGGGCAGCCGTCGCCGTGGAAAGGGTGTAATCAATCAAGCAGGACGTGGCCGCGGTTGGGGTTGCGCAGCCCGTGGCTGAAGTCGGTCCCAACATGGCCAGCGTGCTGGCATAGCCGGAAGTCGGATAACTGGACTGGTATGTGATCTGGGCTGTGTTGATGGTACGGATAGAACTGACCGCGGATGCCTCATTGGCGGCAATGCGCGCTCGCAGCAAGTTCGGAATTGAAATGGCCGCAATGATCAAAATAATGGCTACTACGATCAGCAGTTCAATGAGTGAAAACCCCTTTTGTCTCGGCACGTCTTCCTCCTTGGTTTGATGGAACAATTCCTGGACAAGTCAGAATGACCCGAGATGCCCCGTCCAGCCTGGTTTGTAGCTCGCCTTCAGCACCAGTGCGAGTTTCTTATTACGCAAGACTTAGCTGCGCATTCTTATATACCTCTAATGCAGTTTTCACACCAGAATTTAGAAACCCATACCATTTTCATTCGACCCACTGGAATGAGACGGTTACCAATGGATTCTCGGCCTTTGCCGCGGCCCCGAAGACGCTCGATCGGCGAGCGTGACATCTTTTGGCACTGCTGGAGTTATGAGAATACAAATCTCACTGTGAGAGGCGTGTCGCAACAGCACATCGTCGCGCGGAGCAGCGGCATCTGATTACGGCTCGGACTTGCTGCAAGGAAGAACCACGTCAGAAAGGATCGGTTTCGATTCCGAACCATGCAGCACCTTCTCGACTTCCAGTAGGGCCTTATGAGCATTGTCGTCAGTGGGATCGTCCCGGATCTCAGCCTGAAGCTCGTTCCTGGCATCGAGCCACTGGCCCAGATGCATGTCGGTAAGTCCGAGCGCATAGTGAACCCCAGGTTGCTTGGGGTCGACCGTTAGAGCCTGCCGCAACGTATCCTGCGCACTTTTGAACAGTCCCAGCTTCATGCGCGTAAGCCCAAGGGAAAGAAACAGGGTTCCCTGAGACGGGTCGATTTGCACGGCCCGGGCGTAGTAAGCCTCGGCTTGACGGTAGTTGCGAAGGAAAGAAGACGCGACCGCGGCCGACGCCATGGCTTGTGCGGATTCCGGATGAGTGGAAATCACCCCCTGCGACAGTTGCAGGGCGCGCCCGTATTCCCGGTTTTTTACTAGCTCGGAAGCGAAGTTCAAGTTGGCGATTTCATTCCGAGGAGCCACATTGACGGCCCGCTCAAACAATACGTAGTTGCAGGCCCAATAGGCTATCTGACGATGGGTGGAAAGAGCCAGCGCCGCTGATATGACAAGCACTGTCACTATCGCCAAACATTTTCCGGCGACGTGTGAGCTTTTCCAGCATTCCCCGAAGATCGCTCCTGCGGCCAAAACCAATGCCAGAGAGGGCAGATATAGGTAGCGATCGTGGAATCCCTCCGCCGGCAGCGCCACGCAAAAGATCAACAAGGCGGGAGCGAGGGTGATCCCAAACCATGCCAGGAGAAAGGCGGGCAGTCCGGAGCGGCGTTTACGAGCGAGCCAACCAACCGCCGCAACCACGGCGATAATTATCAACAGTGGAAGAATGAAGCGCGCTTGCGCCAGTCCAGTCGCGTAGGTTACGTCGTACAAGGGGCTCAAATGGGAAGGCCAGATCAGTTGCCGCGCATAGAAGCAAATTAGCCACGGCCAGGTCAGCAAAGAACTGACCAGCGGCATCGAGGTCATCCGGTGGGTGAACTCACCCAGCACCAGCGTCCGCACCAGCAAGTACAGCGCTAACAAAACCCCATAGGGAAACAATTCTTGAAAGTAACGCCAGGATCGGGTTGCCGGCTCCCGCGGTTGCGAAGACCACTCCTCGCCCACTGTCAACTCATAGACGACAATCAGAATGGGCAGGACGGCGGCGGTTTCCTTCGAGAGCAGCGCGGCGGCGAAGAGGATAAGAGATCCCGCCAACCAAAGCCGGCGATGGGGAGCGTCGCTGCGAACCTGTAAATAGCAGAGAAATGAGCTTAGAAAAAATACCGTGCTCAGCGGCTCCGTGACCCCGGAGATCCAGGCCACAGCCTCGGTATGCACTGGGTGAAGCCCGAACAGCAGCGCGGCGATCAGAGAAGCGGCGCGATTCTTCAAAAGCTCCCGCGCCAGAAGATATGCCAGGCCGGTGGCCACGAGATGCAACAGGATGGTAGTCGAGTGCCAGCCCGCGGGTTCCCGATCGAAGAGAACAGTATTCAACCGCAACCACACCAGAAAGAGAGGGCGGTAGAAATTCGCCGGAATCTGCGGTACGTGACTCCAGACATGTTGCGTGAAGTAGACCGGCAGAAAGCGCCAGGAGTCCAGATGGGGATTTTGGGCAATCTGAAAAACATCGTCGTAGACGAACGGGAAGCGGGTAGCCTGCGCGTAAAGGAAGTAGCTTGCGGCCAGGACGAACAGAACACCAACGCGGAAGAAACGGCCGGTCTCAAGAACGCCGCTCCGGGGCGTGCGGTTGGTATGGGCGTGGGAAGGATCGCTCCCTCGGAATGAATCGCGAGTCATACGCTCTTGGCGGTGCAGCAAAAAGAATAAAAGGAGCAACGGAGTTTCCTCCATTGCTCCTTAAGGCTTTGTACCCTCCCCCAGGTACTTCGCCAAACTTCGCAACTCCATCGACTACTGCAGCGATGAGAGCGCCGTGCAAGCTGACGCCGCGCTGGTGTAGGTGCTGGGTGCAACCGTGGCGGTCTCGACCTTAAAGCGGATCACGCCATCTTCGATGGAGCAGAAGCTGCGCACGCCGGTCTGGTTCCAGTTCACCGCTCCGCCCGCAACCGCGTACGAAGTGTTCGAGGTGAAGCCGGCCAGACTGAAGATGTAGCCGCTCTTTCCAGGGGCAGCAGTGGCCGTGGAAAGGTTGGAATCGATCAAGCAAGCTGTCGCAGCCGTAGGTGTAGCGCAACCGGTGGCCGACGTTGGCCCCAGCATCGCCAGCGTGCTGGCATAGCCCGAAGTCGGATATGCCGACTGGTATGAAATTTCAGCAGTGTTGATGGTCCGGACGGAACTGACCGCAGAGGACTCGTTAGCCGCAATGCGTGCCCGTAGTAAGTTCGGAATTGCGATCGCAGCGATGATCAAAATGATAGCCACTACGATCAGCAGTTCGATCAGTGAAAAACCCTT
This sequence comes from uncultured Acidobacteriaceae bacterium, assembly GCA_963735545.1. Lineage (GTDB taxonomy): Bacteria > Acidobacteriota > Terriglobia > Terriglobales > Acidobacteriaceae > PALSA-270. The sequence goes on along the minus strand of CAVTLU010000024.1, from coordinate 4,061 downwards.
CTGTTTCCGCATCTCGTTTCCCTCTTCTCCGTAGTACAAGTTAGGTCTCGTTAGACCGAATTGCTGAGTATCATCGCATTTTACCCGCCACAACCGGCAGTTACCTAGGGGCTGGTCCAAACTCGCTTATGTGTCGTGTTATCAGCATTTGCGGACTCGTTGGTCACCTGACGCGAAACCCGTTTTGGGAGCACGGAAGCTTCAGGCAGTGTCACAACTTGTCGCCGGAATGACAATTTGTGTCATTTTGGGAAGGAGGTGAGACGCACCCGTATGGCCTGCTTCTCGATATCTAGCCAGGAAGTGTCAAGCTCGTCTGCTCCCTCTAAGCCGCCTTTATGATCATGCAGGTAACGTCGTCGTGCTGGGGTGTGGCGCCCACGAAGCGGTCGAGGTCAGCCATCAAAAAGCGCAGCATTTCCTGCGGGGTTGCCGCCGCCCCGGATTGCAAAACTGCCAGCATCCGTTGTTCGCCATACTCCTCCGTGGCCTGGTTCTCTGCCTCTACCACGCCATCGGTGAAGATCAACAGCCAATCCCCCGGTTGGAGGACTACTTCGCCGGACTCGTAGAGGCCCTCGGCCAGGATTCCCAACGGCAAGCCGCCATTGGTCAGGTGCTCGATCAGCCCTGAACCGCGGCGCAGCACCGGCGGGTTGTGTCCCGCATTGATGTAGGTCAGGGCCCGGCGTGCGGGATCGTACTCCGCCAGGAAAGCGGTGGTAAAACGCAAACCACTCTGGCTGTTGCTGCAGGCGTAGAGATTCATATCCGTCACCAGCTCGGCCAACGGACAGGAGGTTGCGGAGATGGTCTTCAGGCTGGCTTGAAAGGTCGCCATGAGCAAGGCGGCTGGAATGCTCTTGCCGGCTACGTCGGCGACGGCCAGAAGAAACCGCGGCGTCTCGGGAGCAGGCTCACCGCTCGCGGCTACTCCAGGAGCAGCGATAGGACGGGCAAACACATCGTAGAAGTCTCCGGCCACGGTATTGGCGGGCCGGGTGGCGAAGGCGATGGCAATCCCGGGAATTGGGGGCGGAGTCGCAGGCAGCAGCCATTTTTGGATATCGCGGGCGATTTCCAGGTCGCGCTTCATCACCACGCGATCCGCGACCTCCAGCATAAGTAGAACGAACAGCAAAGCCCCGCCATAAAAGCGAAAATCGAATTCGACCACTTCGATTTCCCCGGCTTTTCCGTGATAGCTGAAACCACCGGATGGAAAAATCAGAAGCAGGACTCCCAGCAACAATAGAACGCGGCGCGCGGGAGTCAGCTTCTCCAGGATTGCCCAGGCAAATTCCTGCAACGTATGCCAGAACTTGTGCGGCCGGGTTTGATCGGGAGCTTTGGCGTCGACGTCGCGTTGATAGAGTCGAAAGCTGGCGCGGGCGTCGGCGTGAAACTGCTTCCAGAGTTCGCTGAGTTCGAGGCCCTCGGTGACGCGATGCCAGAATCGGTCCAGATGGACGAAAATCTCCGGCCGGCGCTGCGTAGACGGCGCTGCGGGTTGTGGCGTAACAGCCATGGGCTGAGGAGCAGTGATTATAGTCGAGCGATAGTGCATCACGCAGTCCGGAACAGCGTCAGTTGTGTCGCAGCTTGCGGCGGAATTCGCTCGGGCGACCGATAGCGGTCATAGTCGCTGCGGATGTTGTACTTCTCGCGCAACCGGGCCATGAGCTGCGAAATTCGCTGGCTGTAGGTTTTGGGGAGGAACGCGCTGTCCTTGTAACGCTCGCGGTAGCTCGCGGCCAGCCGGGGAAATTCTTTTTCCAGGAACGGCATAAACACGGCGGCGGAGCACGGTTTCAGGAACAGCGGGTTGGCGAAGATATGTTTGCCGCCGGCCTCGGCCGTGGCCCGTACCAGCACTTCCAAGTTGCGCGGTGAGTCGGTGATGCCCGGAATCACGGGTGCACAACTTACTCCGGTTTCGATGCCCTCCAGGCTGAGTCTGCGGACGGCTTCCAGGCGCAAGTCGGGCCGTGGCGCGCGTGGCTCCATAATCCGGGCTAGGTCGGCGTCCAGCGTTGTGATGGTGAGATTCACGCGCAGGCGATTGCGGCGCGCGATCCGCCGCAGCAGGTCCACGTCCCGCAAAACCAGATGCGATTTGGTAATTATGCCCAGCTCCAGGCGCTCGTGCCCGGCCAATTCTTCCAGGATTGCCCGCGTCACCTCGTAACGCTTTTCCGCCGGCTGATAAGGATCGGTGGCTGTGCCGATGGCGATTTCCTCGCCCGCCTTCACCAAGCGCAGTTCCTGCCGCAAGAGATCGGCAGCGTGCTCCTTGACGAAGATTTTCTGTTCGAAATCTGCACCCTCGCGCATCTCCATGAATTCGTGAGTGTAGCGGGCATAGCAGTATTTACAGGCAAATTCGCACCCGCGGTAAGGGTTGATCGTCCAGGTGAACGGCATGCGGACGCCGGTGCAGCGGTTAAGTAGGGAACGGACGGGCAGAGTGAAGTACTCGACGTCGTGCCCTTGGCGAAGGGATTCCCCCTGGGACGCCAGACGGGCGATGCCTATGAGTTTGGGGCCGGATTCTGGCGGTAAGGGCAGCGCATCGTCGTTGAGCCTGAGAGTTGACATTTTGAGATTCGCTTTTTGTTCGCTATAGAATAACGCGGCAATGAGACCGGGTCAAGGGGAATCTTAGGTACTGTCGTTAGCACATGATATGTCCGGTTGAGATAGCAAGTGATCTGTCCGTTTTTCGGGCGGCGAGAGTAGCTGACCATAGGAGGTATGGACAGTTACTCGAAGGCCGCCGTGGAGCGGGCGATGAAGGTACAAGAAGTGATTTTGCGGGCGATAGCGAAGAAGATTACCTGGTGGCAGGCGGCCGAGATTCTCGGCGTCAGCGACCGATCGATGCGTCGTTATCGGGATCGCTATGAGGAGTTTGGCTATGACGGGCTTTTCGACCGGCGACGCGGGCAGCCCAGTCCAAAGCGGGTGCCGATCTCGACTATCGAGCAGGTGCTGGGGCTCTATCGCGACCAGTATTTCGATCTGAACGTTCGGCACTTTCACGAGAAGCTGCACGAGGAGCATCAGATCGATTTGAGTTACACCTGGGTCAAGGCGGCGCTGCAAGGTGCGGGGCTTGTGCGGCGAGGGCGCAAGCGCGGCGTGCATCGCAAGCGCCGTCCGCGGCGCCCGCTGCCGGGGATGCTGCTGCACATCGACGGCAGCACCCACCAGTGGTTTCAGGACAGCCGCTGGCACGACCTGATTGTCATCCTCGACGATGCCACCAGCCAGATCTATTACGCGCAGCTGGTAGATCAGGAATCGACGGCAACGGTGATGGCCGGGCTGCGTGCGGTCATCGCGAAGCATGGCCTGTTCTGCGCCTTGTACAGTGATCGAGGTAGCCATTTCTGGGTGACTCCCAAGGCCGGCGAAGCGGTGGACAAACAGTGCCTGACGCAGGTCGGGCGGGCGCTACGCGAGTTGGGCATCGAGATGATTCCGGCTTACTCGCCGCAGGCCCGTGGCCGCTCCGAACGTAGCTTCGGAACCTGGCAGGGACGGCTGCCGCAGGAGTTGCGGCTGCAGGAGATTACGACGCTGGAGGCGGCTAACCGTTTCCTCCAGCAGCACTATGTCAGAGCGTTCAACGGTAAGTTTCAAGTGTCTGCAACCGAGCCAGGCACCGCCTTTGTGCCGCTAACAGGACAGGACCTGGATCGCATCTTCTCCTTGCAGCACAAGCGGGTGGTCAACCGGGACAACACGGTGCAATTCGACACCCTGTGCTTGCAGATCGAGCCGGTGCGATGGCGAGGCACGCTCGCTGGATGCATGGTCACCGTCCACCAACACTTGGACGGAACACTGAGCCTGAGCTACGGACACCATCGGCTGGGACGCTACTCTGCGCAACAAGTTCTTGCCAGCTGCAAGCGACAGCAAAAGGGACTATGGAAAAGACGGCGGTGAACCCGCCTTGGAAATCGCTTCGCGATTCCCACTTCCCCAGTCCCGGCGACGGCTGCCGGTTAATACAAACCGGACAGATCACTTGCTACAAAAAGCGGACATTTTGA